>JALOTP010000082.1 GCA_025457865.1 Thermoplasmatota archaeon
ATGTTCCATGAGGCGTCCGAATCGAGCGACCAGGTGAAGGTCAGGACATCCTCATCGGGATCGACCGCATCCACATGTAGCACGAGGGGGTCGCCCTCGATGATGGGGGTAAGGTCCGCATAGGTCCTGGTCACCGTCGGGTTCCTGTTCGCAATGTCTGGATCGTCAGGAGCGGTGTCCTCGGAATTGGGTATGCCGTCACCGTCCCTGTCGTTGTCGTTCCTGTTGAATATCATATCGCCGTCCAGGTCTATGTCGAGCGGCGTTCCAATGGACGATGGCACCTGATCCGTGTACGATAGCTCAGAAGTCACGAGCTCGAGCCATTCCGCCTTCGGGACCGATTCGTCTATTGTGATGGTATTGTACCTCCACATATTGATGGTGAACATTTCGGAGGCGTTGCTCGCCGTCGCTCTTATGAGCGGTTTCACGACCGTCCCTTCAGCTGGCATGTCCAGGACCGCTACCTCCTTTCCACCAGTCTCGTACTTGAAACCATACATGGACGTCTGGAAGTCGGATGCCCTTGTTGAGTTGAAGAGCATGGAGGAGCCGTACAGGACCTCAAGCGAGGCCGAATCGGAGGTCAGCTCCATGACGACGAACTCGAAGTCCTCATCGAGCACCACGAACGGGTAAGGGAACGGGTCCACAAGGGTCCTTGGGGAACCGGGCTCCTCAGTGAGCATGTCGGCGACCTCGAGCGATATGCCCTTGACCCCGCTCTTCACACCCTGTATGCTGGGCGTTGTTATGTCCAGAGTGATCGTTATCCCCTCGCTCACCAGGGGTTCGAGCGAGTGATCCAATGCATCATCTATGTTCCCGGAGACATCGTACTGGGACGAGTTCCCGAATATCCTGCCGGGAAGGTCGTCCTGCGCCTGGAACCTTGCCTCGGGGCCGGAGATGGATGTGTAGGTCCACTCATGGATGAGGGATGGGACCTTCCAGGAGACGGAGCCATTGTCTATGGAACCGTCGGGTACCGTCACGAAGACAGTGTCTATATCGTTATCAGTGTCCATGTTCTCGACCGTAAGGTCGAGCTTGACCTGCTGGTCTGCGCCATATATGAGCAGGTCCTGCGGGAGCGTTGGAACGGTCACATGACCGGTGTTCTTGATGACAGAGGTCGCGACCTCTCCCGCATCGATGCTGGAGCCGAACCCGCCATGGGACCGGTCCGCCCTGATAAGGGCGGCGAAGGCCGCTACGACGACCACGACCGCAACGAGCGCAATGAGCCTTTCCTTGTTCTTGAACTCCATGACAACACATCCCTTCAATGATCTCTGGCCGTATTCCCATCCGCGGAAGGTCCTGATTGGACACCCTAAATGGTACTCCGGCAGAGATTTGTTATTTGCAGGTCTTATAAAAAATCTTTCCCCCTCATTATCATAATATGCGATTATTAATAGATAATAGACGAACAGAGCCCTCAGAGATGCCGTATATGTCGCTCCCTCATGCGCCCTGAAGGATGAGATAGACCTTCCTTATGACAATGATGCCGAATATGAAAAGGAATGTGTAGATGAAGAAATTGACCCGGTCCTTGAAGGGTTCTGAGGTCGTTGCATCCGTAAGCTCCCTGAGCACAAGGATGCCAAGGAGGACCAGTACGAAGAGCACCTCAAGGGAATCCACGAAGAGGAGGCAGACCGAGGTCCACATGACCATCGAGAGGACCATCCTCGACTCCGGCCCCATGGACTAATCCCTCCCGAGCTCGTAAACGGTCCCATCCTTGCCGTCGCTTGCAGAAATGATCCTCAGAGGTCTCCTATGGACCCTGGCCAGAGCGCAGAGGACCGCTGAGCATCCCACGCAGCCGACCCTTTCATGCAGGTTCGGATGCTCCTTCCAGGCCCGTGAGCAGGCGCCCTTCAACCTTGAATGGGCTATGGTGACATCAAGGCCATCTCCCCTGCCCCTGACCGTGATCCCTTTGTACAATCCGGTCCCCTTGCCGAGCCTCTCCAGGGCCTCCTGGGCGGAGGAAGGCCCATCGTCGGAGAAGCGCTTCCCGGTCCCTTCCTCTACCAGGTCCACCAGGTCCTTGCCAGGGGGGACCATGGAAATGCCCATGGACGGTCCCGTGGTCCCCACATTGAAGACCGTCTGGTCGGACAGGTTCGGGAGGGGGAAATGGACCTTCTCCATGGGGACATAGACCCTGTCCTCCAACAGCCTGCCACCCGGTGGCATGTAAGTCCCCTTCCCATCGAGGTTCAATGCGTCAAGGAGACGGCCCGTATTCGTATCGGAGGTCCTGACGAAGGCGAGCGTGAGCTCCTCGGGGACGGACCTGAACGAGAAGAGGAATACAGTGAACAGCCCCATGAGGAGGAATGCGAACCCTGCCCTGCCCACCATCTCCAAGGCCCTCTCGCCCGGATCGACGGCCGTTCCGAACGCCCCAGCGGATATGGTTATAAGGAGAATGCCCGCAAGCGATGAGATGATGCCCCCTATCCTTGCGAATACCGTCCCGAGCCCCATTGTCGCTTCCATGCCCTCTGCGTAGATAAAAGTGTCGAAACATTTATCCCTAATCCTGATGGTTACTCCAGGCGGGATGCGCTACTATAGGTACCTTGCAATGTTTACTTTCCTTCTCCTCGTGTCAGGGGCTGCACTGGCGGTCAAGCACCATGAGAACTATGATTCGGCCCTGGTCGATATGCAGGTCCTGAAAGGATACCTCAAGGACGCTTTGGATGCCATGAACGAGAGCCTTGAGCACTGCATGGTCCTTGAGTCCGAAGAGGCCCTTGTCTGGTCGGCCGAATACTCCCGCAAGGTCGGCGCGGCGGAGCAGACCCTTGATAGGATCCCTGATGAGGTGGATTCCTACTCGGTACTCCTCCGATACCTCACTGGTCTTGTCAGGATAGAGGTCAATCTGACCGGAACGGTCACGGCCCTATCGAAAGCGGTCCTTGCCTCGAAGGTCATCTCTCTGGATGACGACCCGGTCTGGTCGGAGGCGGCCATAAGGGAGAACCTTACAGCATTGGACAAGGCCTTCCTGGACCTGGAATCAGGCCTCACTATGCTCAAGCCGTATAGCGCTGCCCTCGTCGAGGACCTGATATCCTTCGAAGGGCTTGGCCACGATGTCCGCTACCAGATCTTCCTGGCCGAGGAGGTCGGGGGTCTGGGTGAGAACATCTCCTCCGGTCCCGAGGGCCCCTGGGCGCTGCTGTCCAGGTTCATGGTCCATCCCATGGCATCGTGGTCGTTGGAAACAGGCCGTCTGGCCTCCGAGGAGGCATTGGACCTGGAGCTCGAGCGCTGCTCTGACATCCTTCAATCGGTCCTTCCGCTCCTCACGGGCGGTATGAAGGTCCCTGTGGGGTCAGTGACACCACCGCTCGAGGATGCCGCATCCAGTTCGAGCTCGTTCTTTACGAACCAGACCGTTTTCCTGTTCTCCATAGACCTTCTCGAGATGAACAGAACTGGCTTGAGCGAGGGCATCCACCATTTCCAGAGGTGCGGTTATGCGATCATAGGCATGGAGAACGACCTCTCTTCGATGGAAGAGGACCTGAGCACACTATCAGCCTACGACAACGGTTCTGTAGGTAGTGGCCTTGAGGCCTTGGAGGCCCTGCTCGAGAGCTACAGGAAGAGGCTACTCGAGGTCGAACTGCTGGATACCAGGTTCGAGGCATTGACAGAGCTTGTGAACAGAACGTTCTGGTCGAACGTCCTTAACGTGGATCCGGATGGTGATGGCAAATTATCCGCTGAGGAGGTGAGTGCCATCTCCATCGGCAGTGGACCGTCAGGGCTCAAGGAGGCCCTCGAGGCAAAATGGGCCTCTTTGAGGTCCGAGCTTATGTCGCTGCCGGAATGGATGATGGCCGACATCGTGGGCACGATGGTCCTGATAGAGGATCTGGTCCAAGGGGCGGTACAGTTCACCACATCGCATTACGACCTTGTGAGGTATCTATCCCTCCTTTTGAACGTTACAAGGTCCGAGGACCGGTTCAATGCACTGCAGGGGTTTTTAGGCGACCTTTCGGTGATGATGAACATCGTTGAGAGCCTGCCGGGAACGGAACGCTCCCTGCTTGAGACAGGCATAGCAGCTCCCGCCCTCTATACGGTCCCACTCGAGCGGATGCTCCAGGTCTACAAGGGATACTTGTTGGACATAGCGAAGCAGATCAACGAGACATTGCTTTCCATACGGGTCTGGCCGTCCGTGGTCCCGTATGATAGTTCGGCCGCATATTCGGTCATGATGATGAACAGGGACGGGACCGGTGCTATAATGTTGGCGGATGGATCGATGGTCGATGTTTCCCTTGATGGTGTGAATATCGGCCGTCTGACGGTCGATGATGGCATGGCCAATGGCACATTTATGATCGAACGGGACATGGCTCTGGGCGAACACATCCTCCAGGCGGAGTGCAATGACAGCGCAGGAAGGTCCATTAACGACAGCGATGTCATTACGATAAGGAGATTGGTGACCGTCCTTTCCCTGAGCGCTGCCAGGACCATCATCGACATAGAAGGGAACGTTACGGTCAGGGCCGAGGCCAGGGACGAGCTGCTGAGGCCTTACAAGGGCACTATTTTCTTAGGGGACGACCATTACCCCATAGAGGGTCATGTCGATGTCCTCATCATGTTCGACCGGGTTGGAGAGCACCTGCTGATAGGGACCATACCCGTAACGGACCACTTCGATGGGGCGGTCTTTTCTATCCTCTTCATGGTGGATATCGGCTCCGTCATGACCCTGACCGTCGATAGGACGCCTGTGTTCGTGGACGAGGAACTGGTCTTGGAAGTGACGGTCAGTATGGGGGAAGGGCAGGTATTCCTCCTTCTTGACGACAGGGAGACGGGAATCGGCATGATGGGGAACGGGACCAGGAGGGCCCTTTCCGTCAATGCTTCCGAGCTGGGTCCTGGGAAGCATGTCCTTCAGGCAAGGTTGTTGACGACGGTCCGATGGGCAAGGAACGGCTGGAGCGACCCTGTCCAGGTGGAGGTGCTCGAGAGGGTGCAAGAGGATGAGCTCCCGCCTGTACCCAATGACACCGTTCCGTGGGACGATGAGGTACCGAAGACCTTCTGGGACCACCTGTTCCCCGAGTGGGGTTTCCTTGAATCCCTACTGTTCAGGATCGTTCTGATATCGCTCCTGGCAATTTCCTTTGCGGTCATCATCGTCGTTCTTGTGGTCCGTTTTCGCAGAGGCCGTTCCGGGAGCGGAGGGACGAAGCTCCCCCGGCTCTATATGAAGAAACGGGTGAAGACTGTCGTGGAGAAAAAAGGGCTTGACCAGATAGATGACGGACAGGTCGGTAAAGGGGAGCCGAAGGCAGGACCGCCCGCCCCCTTCACGAAGGATAGGAATGACCCCGACAGGAAAGAGCTCATAAGGATGTACCTTGAACTTATAGACGGCTCCTCCGAGCTCGGGATAAAGCGCTCCATGACCCATAGGGAGGCCGCATCCCGGCTCTCAGAGCTCGGATTGGACCGTAACCTCTCGGAGAGGCTCTCATCCAATTTCGAGCGTTCCATCTATGCAAAGGGCGTGCCTGGAAGGTCGGACCTGAACGATTTCGGCAGGGACAAGGGCTCTGCCACCGGTTACATAACATCCCTCAGGGAGAGGCTCCGCCCCATACTCGGGCCAGGGAGGGGAACAGGATGATAGAGCAGGTGAAGCTGGCCTACAGGTTCCTCCTCGTCATGGGCCTGGGCGCACTCCTCCTTGTGATGGCGCTCTTCGTCCCCGTCCTCTCGTCCAATGCGGACTTCTCCATTTACAATACCGGCTGGAACGGATGCTCCTCACTTGGCAGGACCGTTTATGGAACGGGGACGTTCATGCCCACCATTGATGTATCGGGCTCAACGGAGGAATACGTCGTACACACCTCTCTCCCTGACATTGAAACGAAGCTCGAACCCTTGGAGAGCGCCCTATTGTTCCTCGGACCTGACTCCCCCTTTTCAAAAGAAGAGGGCGGATTCGTCCACAGATTCCTCATAAGGGGCGGATTGGTCCTACTGGCCGATGATTTCGGCTCTGGCAGCGGCCTTCTGTCCATGCTCAATACGACGACGACCATATCCGGTCAAAGGATGGTGAGCCTTGCCTTCGAGAAGTCAGGGGACTTCTCCGTCGCATCCGATATGGCGGTCCACCCCGTGACCGAGGGGGTCTCCATGGTCCTGCTCAATCACCCCTCGACCATAGTTCCCTCACCGCTCGCTAGGGCCCTTGTCAATTCGAGCCATTCATCCTGGCTTGACATCGACGCGGACGACAGGCTCGATACGGACGAGCCCAAGGGGCCGTTCCCCCTCCTTACGATAGAACCTTACGGCAGGGGTGAGCTCATGGTCCTTTCCGATCCCTCCATAATGATAAACCAGATGCAGGGACCTATGAACGGTTCGATCCTGGTCAGGAACATAGTGGCCTACCTTGCCAGCGGAAGGAAGGTCCTCGTGATGGACGAGACCCATAGGGACCTGACGAACCCCGTGCATGTGCTAAACGTCTATGTCAATAACATCTCCCCCTGGATGAAAGGCGTCATGATCGGGGGCTCCGTGGTCCTCTTCGTGGTGATGGGGAGCTCGCTCCCCGCCAGATCCAAGGAACGCATGGAAAGGCTTTTAAAAAAGCTCCTCGGTGGGGAAACGCCCCGGTCCCTCACCGTGGATGAGATGTTCGAGGATGTCCGGAAAAGGCATCCGGACTGGGACCGGAGGACCCTGGCGAGGATCAGGGCATCCATAGGGGAATGAACATGACGACAAGGTCGAGCGAGCTATTCACCAGGGTCCGTACCGGCATGGGCGGGGTCATAATAGGGTACAGGGACATAATCGAGGACCTGCTCATAGGCCTTGCCGCCGGTGGGCATATCCTGCTGGAAGGGGTTCCCGGCGTGGCCAAGACCACGCTTGCCAAGACCTTCTGCGAGCTGACGGGATTGAAGTTCAAGAGGGTCCAGTTCACTCAGGACCTGCTGCCCTCGGACATCACCGGTCATTATTTCTTCAACCAGAAGAAGCAGGAGTTCGAG
Source organism: Thermoplasmatota archaeon (assembly GCA_025457865.1). Taxonomy (GTDB): domain Archaea; phylum Thermoplasmatota; class Penumbrarchaeia; order Penumbrarchaeales; family Penumbrarchaeaceae; genus JALOTP01. Next base: position 7,089 of record JALOTP010000082.1, read on the forward strand.
TTCAGGCCTGGACCCATATTCGCGAACGTCGTCCTCGCTGATGAGATAAACAGGGCCCCCTCCAAGACGCAGTCGGCCCTTCTCGAGGCGATGGAGGAGAAACAGGTGACCGTAGAGGGTACGACATTCAAGCTCAATGACCCGTTCCTCGTCATAGCGACCATAAACCCCATAGAGCTCGAGGGTGTCTATACCCTCCCAGAGGCCCAGCTCGACAGGTTCATGATAAAGGGAAGGATGGACTACCTTGCTGACGAGGATGAGCTCAGGCTCCTTGAGATGAAGAACGGGAAATGGAAGGACACCAAGGTCATACCCTTGAACGAGGACATCTACGGGACATTGACCAAGGAGATACGGACCTGCAGGGCGGACGCCTCCATACTGAGGTACATCCGGGACATAGTCAAGGAGACCAGGCGGGACCCTCAGGTCATGCTTGGAGCAAGCCCGAGGGCCGGTGAACTGATACTCTACGCATCGAAGGCCTCTGCGATCCTTAACGGCAGGGACTATGTGGTGCCCGATGATGTCAAGAAGGTCTGCAGGAAGATGCTGCCCCACAGGCTCACATTGTCCATGGACAGCGAGCTTGAGGGGACGACGCCATACCTTGTTCTCGAGAGGGTCCTGGACAGGGTAGAGGTCGTGAAGGCCTGAGGTGATGGCATGGGACCCGTTCCGTCACCGTTCCTGGCCTACGATATCAGGGGCATGGTCCC
>JALOTP010000034.1 GCA_025457865.1 Thermoplasmatota archaeon
GGTCCCGTCGCCAAGGTTCCAGGTGAGCCCTACCAGGTCATCAAGGGGATTGGTCTCCTCGAGCTGGTCGTTGTAGAAGGCTCCGTCGGGATCGTAGGAATCCGTGGCGTCGAAGGTCATCTTCACCTTGGTATATACCTCCCTGTTGTTGATGTCCTTCCAGGTCTCCGCCGTTATCTTCGTTATACCGACCGGGGCCTGGTTGGAGGGGATTATCCTTACGGTGCAGGTGTCGTCGTCCGGGACGGAGCCGACGCCCCTGTCCTTCACCAAGAGCTTCACGGTGAACGTCCCGGCCTTCTTGTAGGTGTAGGTGATCGTCATTCCGTTCCTTACCGGGCTCCCGTCACCGAAGTCCCAGGTGTAGTTGAGCTTGTCAACGTAGTCCTTGTCCCTCTTCTGGTCGTAATCGACATCGTCGTTGGGATCGTAGGACCCTATGCCTTTAAAGGTTATGGGCATCCCGACCTCGAGATATCCCTCCTCTGGGGTGGGCCTGTTAGGTCCAGCCTCTGCGGTCGGAGGCATGTTGACAAGGACCCTGTACTCGGGCGATTTGACGACAGATTCGCCGTCCCATACGTTGAGGGTGACGGGCCAGAAGAGCTTCTGTTTGGAAGAGGCGCCCTTCTCGTTCCACCTGTGGTCCGCCTCGGTCGAGCTTGAGAACTCGGTCCTTGTGTTATCTCCCCACTCCCACTGATATTTCAACGGGATGTCAGGAGTGCCGTCCATGTCCTCATCGAACCCGGGAAGCCCCTGCCATCTGGCATCCTTGTTCAGCTGCGCATCGACGAAGATGTCAGGGTCGTAGGACAGCGAGCTGTTGAAATAGACCACGCGGTTCTTCGTGGTGTTGAACTCGTTCAAGTACCACTCATCACCGCTCGGGTCATGCGATGCCTTGATTATGGGCACAGGGGGTATGTTCTTGACCACGTGGAGTACGAAGGTCTTGTTGGTCGAAAGGGTGTTTATATCGGTCTTTGGACCATCGAACACGGTCAGAACGACATAATAGTCGCCCAGAGTGTCAAAGGTCGTATCTATGATATTGAAGCCCTCGTAATACTGGTAGTATCCGTCCGGACCGGTGATCTCCCATTCGAACTTCAGCTCCGTATTGGGGTCCTTATCATAGGCGTAACCGTTGAACCTTATGTCCTTCTGAGGGGTGATGAATGCCTCCAGATCGGGTCCGAACTCCTTGGGTATCTGGGGTGAGACCGTAAGGGAAACAACGGGTGGGTTCTGGGACTTGTAGGCCAGGAGCTTGATGGTGTGGGTGCCTACCAGGTTGCTCTTGTCCCTAACGGTGAGGGTGACGTTAATTATGAGCCATTGGTCCTTCGCGGCCATACCTGCATCGAGAGCGGGGAGCCTGACCCTCCAGTTGAAGAGCGGGCTCTTCTGGAAGTTGGTCGAAATGGGTATCGCCCAGTCCCTTCCCTTGAAGGATGCTGCCCCGGTCCATTTGTAAACCAGGGTGTCGGTCTCTCCGTAATCGTCCTCACCCACCGGGTCATTGTCGTCTATGTTCTTATTGGCCTCGCCTATGTCCTCTGCCACCCATTTCGGATGGCCGTAACCTATGCCGTCAAGCCCTACATCGTCCTGCGGGTCGTAGGACTTCCTTCCATCGAAAAGGACGTACATGCCCTCCTTGAGCTGGGGATACTCATCATCGAATATCGCATCCTCGTTATCGGGGTGGTTCTTGGGGAGCAGGAAGTTCTCCCTGTTCACCGGGAAACCAACATCCGAACCGGTGTCAGCGTGCGGGATCAACTCGGGATGCTTGAACGGCAGTGATATCCAGCTGACCTTATGGTTGTAACCGCAGTAAAGTATGAGGTCCATGGTCCTGTTATCGAAATCGTCGGGCTGGTTATCTATCCTCCAGATGAGGACCCAGATCCTCCCGCCCTTGAGGTCCCCGGGGATGTTGGGGCGTCCGTCCTCGTCTATGTCGAGCCAGTAGCCAATCCCGTCCATGGACTCTTCCATCTGCCTCTGTGTCTTCCACATCTCGGAAGAATTGGTGGTGTATGGTGTTATGGTAGCACCCGGGTTCAATGGATCGTAAGGAGAATCCCACCAGTTGAAGTCGAAGGACATCACCCCTTCTATCCCCGCATCGGGCGATGGGTCCTCGAAGTTGTAATCACCGTTGGTATCGACCCAGACATCGACCATGAGCTGTTTTCCACGGCCCATCAGGGGATTGGTCCCTTGTGAGATGAGCCCGAGGGGGTTTATGGTCAGGTTCATGACGCCCATGTCGTTCATCTCCGTGTTGTACAGAGCTGTGAGGTTCTGGCCTCTCCTGGGGTAGGTGAAGTTCATGGGGTCGGACTTGACCTGGGTGAGGTTTATATCCTCCTTGCACAGACCGAACTCCTCACCGTTTGTGGTGAAGTTGACAGCGTCCAGCCAGGTATAGTCCTCGGTCATGTTCTTGCACCTGAACCAGTAGTCCGTCTGTGGGTAGAACGGCATGTAATTGGTCCAGTTGTGCCACCGCTGGTTAACAGGTTTCTTGTAATCCATATCGAGCGTGGACCATCCGGTATGCTGGATGTATGGGGTCTGCTTGTTGCTGGGCGGGACCCTTGACACATCTGGTTCGGAATAGGCACCTTCCGCCATTCCCGGTCCGTTCATCAGGATGGCAAAGGAGCTAACGGCCAAAAGAATACCTACAAGGACCAGCGCGTACGCACTTGTTTTCATGGTTTCCCTCCATATGCTGGACGTCGGGCAATTCCAGTCTGCCACGCGGGGGATTGTGTATGAAGCATGGTATAGATAAACCTTCCCCGCAGCCCGAGACCGGCTGGGGGGTCGCTAGATACCATGCCACACCGTTCTTACAACCTTCCTTAGTGACATAAGGAACTTGCTATGTATTATCAACAAGGGGAGTCTATATAAGTTTATCTTTTACATGTGTTAGGTCAGGGGGGTCATTTCTTGGATTGCATGGCAAGTAGCATGGATTCGAGCTGCTTGGAGACCCCGATGTAGGCCTTGAGCTCGTTCTTCTTCCTCGCTTCCTCGGCATATCTGAGGAGGTCGAATATCTGGCCGACGTCCTTCCCCTTCTTATGCAACGCTGTTGCGGCCTTATGGACGATCTGGATGCGGTTGAAGGCATCCGTTGCCTCCTTTTGCCTGGCCGCTCTCTCACCATCATCAGCTGCTGCTTGAGGCGTCCTTTCCTCCTGCTTTATGTCCGGAGGGGGTGTCTCCGCCGAAGGTGAAGGGGTTTTCATAGGCTCGGGAGGCTTTGCCACAATCGCCTTCGGTCCTGCGGCCACATCGGTCACTGGTGCGTTCCCTTCCGGGACGAGGGTGAGCTTCTTCTTTACGAACTTCACTACCGGCTTGAGATCCTCCCTCTTTTCATCAGGTCCGGAGGGTTTTGGGGGTGTTTTCGGTGGTTCGGCCTGTATCTGTTCTTCTTTTGGAGCTAATGGGCCTTCCCTAGGAACTTCCGTTTTGGGTGCTGGCTCGACGACCTCTTCCGCTACCTCCACGACTTCAGCGGACACCTCTTCTATCCCCAGTCCCTTCACTGAATCCTCCAAGCCCTTGATGAGCCCCGTCAATATCGTGTAGAAATCATCCCTGTTCTCCCTCAGGGACGACGCAAGGGCCTTGAACTCCTCCCTCGCCTTTGTTTGGTCGGCACCCAACTGCTGGTAATCTGACATCCGTTTCTGGACCTTGATCAGGATGTCCTTCTTGAGGTCCTCGGAGCCCAATCTGGCCCCTATATCCCCGCAGATGGAAACGGCCTTTTCGAAATCGGCCTCCTTGTAGGAGGAAGCGACCTGTCTCATCATGTCCTGGAGTGCCGGGACATCCCCTCCGAGCCCCGTGAGCGGAACTAGCTTCGATTGCAGTCCGACCATGAGGTTCCCTGCGTCCCTCTTGAGGTTGGAGGATCGGATATCCTTGACGCCGGCCATCTTGAAGGTCAGCTTCTTCTCATCCATCTTCATCTCGAATGTGGGTCCGACCTCCTGGGGAGAGAGGACCTCTATCCTCTTGACCTTACCTGTCCTCTCGAGGGTGGATGCATCGAGCCCTGCCGATGGGGTGATCTCGATGGTGGAGGGTATCAGGTCCTGGACCGGTCCCCCTTCACTCGCGGACAGCTTCTCGATGGAGGATGGGTCGAGACCATGGACCCTGAGCCAGAGGGTTCTGAACGGTTCCTCAAGGGAGCCGGGGTCCCTGACCTGGTCCACATCGTCAAGGAATCGCTCGAGCTTATCGTAGCCGCTCTGGGAAGGTGTAACGTCCATGATGGTCAACCCGATGGTATATGGGACGAGTACCGTTCTTTTTCATAAAAGCTTTGCTATATGTCCAGAGCAAAGCTTGATAATTTTACCCTGGGGCAGGGGAGGGGACCTTTGATGCATCTTGATAGTGACGGTAATCCAACAAAAAAGGGCCAGGAAAAAACCGATATGGGCCAAGAATAGACCAGTTTTTTCCGTATATGATAATTATCACGCGTCATTTTTCGTGATCAATATAAAAATGATGAGAGAAAAACAATAGAAAAATCACTTCGTGATATTCCATGTCTTTTTTAAAAAAAAAAAAAGATGGCGCAGAGGAGGGGATTCGAACCCCCGAGGGCGTGTGCCCACCGGATTTCAAATCCGGCGCCGTTGGCCGAGCTTAGCTACCTCTGCATTGTGTTGGCCTAGCTAAGGGAGGCCAACGGGGACCGAGTTGGGGGCGTAGCACCCAACTTGCGGAAAATCCTTTCGGATTTTCCTGGCGTTGGCCGAGCTTAGCTACCTCAGTATATGTTTTTCAGATGGTTGCGGAGGTAGCAAGCCGGCCAACCCTCGGTGGTGAGGCCACCGAGGATATGGACGAGTAGGGCCATCGTAGATGGCCCCTTCCGTGGACGCTTTTTCCTGGGGGGAAAAGGGTCCTTAGCTACCTCTGCGTTCTAAGGAGTGAAATCTGTTTACCTATTTGTTGTTGCCCGTTGGACCATACCATGATGACTTTCATAGGGATTAAATCGTAGCAATGCGTTCCATATCCGATAGATGTGAGAAGCAGAGCCTTGGGCATCGTGCTCCTAATATTCTGGTCCATATCGATACTGGCCCTGATATTCACTGTGGCCCTGCTCATCCTTCACATCCTGGACACTTCTCCCTTGAAGGACCTCTCCGGATTCCTTGTGGATGAAGCCCTTGGGAATGCCGTTGTGGGGACGTTGGGATTGACCTGCATCATCCTCTCTATAGGTCTATTGCTGTCCTGGCTCAACGATCAGAGATGGAAGGACCTGCGGTATAAGATGGCCTTCTACCTGTACCATTCCAGGGTAAAGAAGGGTCAGATGATACCTCTTGACCACCTTGCGAAGGTCGCCATCTGCTCCTTCGATGAGATATGCGAGACCCTTGAGATGATGATAGGCAGGGGCGAGCTCAAGGGGCTCGTTGACCGGGACAAGAGGTTGTACAAACATCTGGGACTGACCAGAAGAGGGATGAAGTTCCTCATGGCCCTCCCACCAGCTAAGCTCGACGGGCTCGATGATGTCAAGAGGATGGCACTTAAGGGAGCTGTTTGGGATGGTTCATATGGGAACCTTGACCTGCTCGAGGGCAGGGAACCTGAAAGCCTCCCTATTGCCAGACCGGAGGAGCCTGTTTCTTCAGTGAACGATAAACGTGTCTGTCCATACTGCAGGAAGGCGACCCCATCCCATACCCATTTCTGCACCTACTGCGGTGAGGAGTTCGACAGGACGGATGCCAACGTTGATTCGGAGTACATCTCTCCGGAGAAGGGACCCTCGTCTGAGGTCGGACCGTCTATCCTATCTTAGTGAAAGGCTGCCTTATGATGGTCTTCCATTTCTCCTCGGGCACCCTTCTCGTATCTGATAGGTATATCTCATGATGCTTTCCGGATGGGATGCCGCTTAGCATCTTTATATGCTCGTGGACCCGCATTATGGCGGGTCCCTCGGCCGAGAACGGACCTACGTGGAGGACCTGGACCGAACTGCCCTCCGCATATCTCTCCATCCTCAGCAGGTCAACTGCAGGGTTGTCCTTCTTCTTCCTAAGTTGTCCCTTCACCGTTTCGAAATCGTCAGGTCCTATTTGGTGTGGCTGCATGATCATCAGGGTCCACTTCCACCTGGACTTATCGAGCCTGTCGAAATCTTCCATGTCGTCGGCCCACCAGAGCCCCTCAAGTGCCATCACTGTCCAGTCCAGCCCCCTCTCCTTCTTGGACATGAACTTCAGCGAGAACGATGCACCGTAAAGCGCCTCTATTCCCGATATGAACTCCGAAGAGGTGTTAGGGTCCCCCTTCCCATCCACCATGATGAAATTTAGCTCCGGTACCTCTATGACATCAGGTCCAGGTCTGGCCGAATAGAGCGCTTTGTGTTCCTTTCTAAGGTCCAGCTTTTCCATCATTGACCACCTCGATGCAACTGGAAATTGCTAGTAAGGTCAAAGCTGTCCATCATATAATTGGCCACTGGGGAGGGGAGGGAGAAAGAAATGCCCAGGAACCTGGCATGACCCATCAGTTCCTGAGCACTATCTCTATGTTAACGTCATCGGGGACCTTTATCCTCATGAGGGAACGAAGGGCCCTGTCATCTGCGTCAAGGTAGATGAGCCTCTTGTGGACCCTCATCTCCCACCTGTCCCATGTCTCGGAACCCTCCCCGTCGGGGGATTTCCTGCAGGGGACCACCAATCTCTTGGTGGGCAGGGGAATGGGGCCGGAAAGGTTGACGCCGGTCCTCTCTGAGATGCCCTTGATCTGGCTGCAAACGCCGTCCAGGCTCTTAGCGTTGGTACCGGTGAGCGATATCCTTGCCTTGGCGACCATTAATATGCACCTGCTCCTTCAAAGTGGGATCATTCCTTCTTCTCTATATCGAGGCACATCCCTGCCGCGACGGTGGTACCCATGTCCCTTATGGCGAACCTGCCGAGCTGGGGGAACTCCTTGACCTTCTCTATGACAAGGGGCCTTGTGGGCCTGACCTTGACTATTGCGATGTCACCGGTCTTTATGAAATCGGGCTTCTCCGCTTTCGTCTGCCCGGTCCTCGGGTCTATGGTCTTCACGATCTCCTCGAAGGTGCAGGCCACCTGAGCGGTATGTAGGTGGAAGACAGGTGTATAGCCGATGGCAATGACCGATGGGTGCTGCAGGACGGCTATCTGTGCCGTGAATGTCTTGGCCACCGATGGTTTGCTGCTGCTTGGTCCGGCCACATCTCCCCTCTTGATATCGTTCTTGGCAACGCCCCTAACGTTGAAGCCGATGTTGTCACCGGGCTCTGCCCTCTGCATCTGCTCATGGTGCATTTCGATCGTCTTCACTTCGCCTGTCGCACCGGAGGGTGAGAAAAAGATCGTGTCCCCTACCTTCAGGACACCGGTCTCTATCCTGCCGACAGGGACCGTCCCTATACCGGTGATGGTATAGACGTCCTGTACCGGAAGCCTGAGTGCGAGCTCCGTGGGCTTCTGCGGTAGGGAAAGGTTATCGAGGCACTCAAGGAGCGTCGGACCCTTCCACCAGGGCATGTTCGTCTGCTTCTTCACGACGTTCTCTCCGGTGTAGCCGGATGTTGGGACGAACTGGACGTTCTCGTCCTTGTACCCTACCATCTTCAGGAGCTTGCCCACCTCGGTCCTAACATCGTTGAACCTCTGTTCGGCCCACTGGGGCTTCGTAGCGTCCATCTTATTGACATTGATGATGATCTGGTTGACACCGAGGGTCTTTGCCAGGAAGACATGCTCCTTGGTCTGGGCCATTATGCCCTCAGGGGCTGCCACGACCAGGACGGCCGCATCGGCCTGTGATGTCCCGGTGATCATGTTCTTGACGAAGTCGCGGTGCCCGGGAGCGTCTATGATGGTGAAGTAGAACTTGTTGGACATGAACTTCTTGTGGGCCACATCGATGGTGACCCCGCGCTCCCTCTCCTCCTTCAGGTTGTCCATGACCCATGCGAACTCGAAAGTGGCCTTCCCCTTCGATTCGGCCTCCTTCCTGAACTTTTCGATGACATGGGCCTCTATATGCCCCGTATCGAGCAGTACGCGGCCCACCGATGTGGATTTTCCGTGGTCAACATGGCCTATGAACACGAGGTTCATGTGTGGTTTTTCTGCGGGCATAGCCAACAACTCCTGTTCGGGTAGTCCCCTTATTTGTTCCAGATATTTAAAGCTTTGATTGGTAGGTCGCACTTCAGGCGCTGTAATAATCCGCCGTAGGCGGTTCGGGTTTGAGCCCTTTCCTTGTCCTTATGTCCTTGGTGACATTGTCCAGAAGCTCCCTTGGTAGGGGTTCGAAGCCCATGAACTCCGTCGTCCACAAGGCCCTGCCCTGCGTGGCGCTCCTTATGGCGCTGGCGAACCCGAAGAGCTCGGCGACGGGCGCCTTTGAGACAACCGTGACCTGGTCTCCCTCCATGGGCATGTCCTCTATGGTGCATCTCCTGGAGTTGAGCTCCCTGCTCACTGGCCCCATGAGCTCGCTCGGAACGTTCACGAAGACCTTCTGCTTGGGCTCGAGGAGGGTCGTCCCCGCTTCCACCATTGCGCCGTAGATGCCTGACCTTGCCGCGGGAATGACCTGGCCGGGTCCCCTGTGGATGGAATCCTCATGGAGCTTTGCGTCCATCAGCTTGACGAGGACACCGTTCACCGGCTCCCATGCCCTCGGACCCTTGTCCATGGCCTCTTTGAAGGCATCTACGAGGAGCTCCCTTGTCTCGTGGAGGTATTGTATGCCCTTGGTCAGGTTCGTGAATATGTTCCCGTTCCTTATCCAGTAGATGCTCTTAGCATCCTCCTTGTCCATTCCGAGGGCCTCAAGCTGCTTTGCCATCGCCTTGGGGTCCTTGATCCTCTCATCAGTGTGGATCTCGCCTGACCTGATCGCGTTCACGATGGCGACCGGGAGGGGTTCCACCTTGAAATAGAACCTGTTGTGCTTGTTGGGTGACTTGCCCTCGAACTCCCTCTCGGATGCCTTCATGACCGCCTCCCTGTAGACAACTATAGGTGCAGAGGTCTTGATCTCGACGCCCTGTTCGTTGACGATCCTGTACTCGGTGATCTCAAGGTGGAGCTCACCCATTCCGGACAGAAGGTGCTCCCCCGTCTCCTGATTTATCTCAACACGAAGTGAGGGGTCGGCCTTGGCGACCGTCCTCAGGACCTCTACGAGCTTGGGCAGGTCCTTCATATGCTTCGCCTCTATCGCCACGGTAACGACGGGTTCGGAGACGTGAGTGATCTTTTCGAACGGTTCGAGGTCCGGGTCACCTGAGACTGTTGCCCCGGCAATGGCGTTCCTTAGGCCGGAGACATTGACGATGTTCCCGGCTACGAGCCTATCGACAGGGATCCTTTCAGCTCCGACGGAAACCGATACCGCCTGGGCCCTGTTGGAACCAGGAATGCCTATGGTAAAGAGCTCTTGCCCTCTCTCGATGGTACCTGAGAAGAGCCTCCCAACAGCTATCTCTCCAGCATGCGGGTCTATGAGGATCTTGGTGACCATCAGGGTGGGGATGGCATTGGGGTTCGCCGTTTCCATCGCCTTTGCGATGTCGCTCTCAAGGTCACCATGCCAGATATGAGGGATCCTGTACTTCTGTGCCTCAACGGGGCTTGGTAGGTGGGTGATTATCATATCGAGTATGACCTTGTGGAGAGGCGATTCCTTGGCGAGCCTCTTCTGGTCCTGGGCGTTCAACCTCTCATATATGTCCTTGAACGTTATCCCGGCCTTCTTCATATAGGGGACGGAGATGGCCCAGTTGTGGTATGCGGAGCCGAACGCCACCGTCCCGTTGTCGGGGGAGACGAACCATTTGCTCTTGAACTCCTCTGGGCAGAACTTGGTTATCAGGTCGTTAACGTGCTTTATGATCTTGACGAACCTCTTCTGCATCTCCTCAGGGGTGACCTTGAGCTCGTTTATCAGTCTGTCCACCTTGTTGATGAAGAGGACGGGCCTGACCTTCTCCTTGAGCGCCTGTCTTATGACGGTCTCGGTCTGGGGCATGACACCCTCGACCGCACAGGAGAGGATGACGACGCCATCAACCGCCCTCATTGCCCTTGTTACGTCCCCGCCGAAATCGACGTGGCCCGGGGTATCGATGAGGTTTATGAGGTACTTCTGTCCATTGTAATCATGGACCATTGAGGCGTTGGCGGCATTGATCGTTATGCCCCTAGCTTGCTCCTGCTCATCGTAATCGAGGAGCAGCTGCTTGCCTGCGAGCTCCTCAGATATCATCCCGGCTCCGGCTATGAGGTTGTCCGAGAACGTCGTCTTGCCATGGTCTATATGCGCTGCAGTACCCATGTTCCGGATGAACAGGGGCTTATCCATCAGCTTCTGAGCTTCCCGGATGTTATCTTCTCTCCTTCCCATGCTAACCACCTTGTCGTGTTGGAATTGAAAGGGTCCACTCCTGCATCAATGGGCCGATTTTGCGACCCTTTCGGACTCGTCCCTCTTGGCCACCGCGAAGCTCTGGAGGTCGTTCTTTGCGGCCGCCATCAGCTCGGTTGCAAGGCACTGAGCGATCGTCTTCTTGTTCTTGTGAGAGGCCTTGACGGTGCCAAGGCTTATGTTCCGGAGGGCTATGTCAACGCGTCTTGACGGAGCGGTGTCGACCGCCTTGGGAACGGATATCCCTCCGAACTTGAGCCTTGTCACCTCTTCCCTGGGCGCGGCGTGCTCGATCGCCTTGACAAAGACCTGGATCGGGTTCTCCTTTGTCCGCTCCTGAACTATCATGAACGCATCGAGGACGACCGTGTAGCTCTTGGTCTTCTTGCCGGTGTACTTCTCTGTCCTCATCAGGTTGTTTATCAGCCTCTCGACTATGGAGAGCTTGTGCTTGTGGAAGGGCTTGTTCCCGTGGCGTGCGCTCTTGTGTGGCACATAGGCAGGGTCGAGGTTGATGAAAGCCTTGAGGCTCGGGTCCTCCACCTTGACATCCTTGGTCGGGAACCTTCCGAAGACCAGCTCCCACTTCTCCGGCTCCCTCTTCTCCTCAGGTGCCGTTTCCGGCTGGACGGCTTCGGTGGCCGGGGTAGGTGCAGCTGCCGCGGTCGGCTGCTCAGCAGGGGTTTCGGCCGGTGCTCCGGTCGTCGCCTCCTCTGCCTTCTTCGGGGCCTTCTTGGCCCTGGGCTTGGTCTCCTTCTTCTCGGCCTTCTTCGGTTCCTCGGTCCGCTCAGGAGCGCCCTCGGCGACCACGATCTCGACCTTACCTTCCTTCTCTTCCATCCTGCTCACCCTCACCTTACAGGCTTCTCCTTTCTGCCCCTTACAAGCTCGTTCAATGAGACATTGTTGACCTTGATGACCTTGTACCTGACACCGGGGATGTCCCCGTATGACCTGCCCTTCCTTCCGCCGATCCCTTCGACCATGACCTCGTCGTGCTCATCTATGAAATTAATGGCCCCGTTGCCGGGAGCGAACGCGGTTATCTGCCTCCCGTTCTTGATGAGCTGTATCTTGACGGCCTTCCTTATGCCCGAGTTGGGCTGCTTGGCCTCGATCCCGACCTTCTCAAGGACGATGCCCCTGGCCTGTGCGGATCCTTGCAGAGGGTCCGACTTCTCCTTGAGCTTTAAAACCCTTTTCTTGAAGTACCTGTCGTTCCAGCGGAACTTCAGGTTATCCTTCTTCAGCTTCCTTCCGGTGAACAGTCCGTTGGCCATGGGGGTCACCCCTATTTATGGGATTAACGGCGGGGTTACTTAGAACGGATATTTATAAGTTTGGTAGGAACGCTGGTCACCACTATTGTCCTTAGGACCTCAGAGCCCTTTCCTTATCAGGAGATATGAGAGGACGATCAGTGCGATGAGAACTACCCCGCCGGTGATGTATAGGAACATAGGCACCCTCCAGAACGGAACAGGTGGTTCCTCTTCCCCTATGACCACCACCATGGTCTGCAGGTCGTTCGTGCTGTTCGACTCTTTCCACAACCCCCTATCTTGGAAGGAGAGCGTGACATGATATGTCGTTCCCGGTCTGAAGGTCCTGAACCTCAGCTCCAATCTTGATGAGGAACCCGGCCCCAGGTCACTGACGTTGAGCACTATTACGGTCCTGTTCTCCGGTTCGGACACCTCCTGGACCGTCAGATGGACCGTGACCAGACCGACCACCATATCCCCCAGGTTGCGCACCAGGGCCTGGATGTCATGCTCCCCCAGGGAGAATGTCCGGTTGAGGTCCCACCCTGTTCGTCCATCGAGCCCAAGCTCGTCGATGGCGATCTCAATGAAATGCACCTGGATGGTAAGGTTGAGCGACCTCCGCAGTTCCCCCCCCGGAACGGGAAGCGGCATGGCATCTGCTAGCACCAGGGACACCTCCCTGGTCCCGTGGTCCTGGAACCTGATTATGAACTGGTATTCCTTGACACCTATCAGCGAGGAGGTGAAAACGCCTGTATCGAACTGGACGCCGTCGAGGAGCAGATTGATGGTGAACTGGACCGGCTGCAGGTAGCCAAAGGCCCTCACCTTGAAGAAGAATATGGCATCCTGTCCCTTGATCACATTCTCCGGCCGGACCTCAAGGGAGCCGTTCAGGAGGTAGATCCCTCTCGATACGGGCGGTCTTCCCACTATGAGCAGGAGCTCCACTGAATTGTCCGAAGTGTCCTCGGCCCCCGAAGAACAGGCCATTATGGTGAGGTTGTATATGCCGTCCGGGAGAGGGAACTCGATATTTACCCTGACGTCCACGACCCTGGTATCGTTCGCGCCCATGGTAATGTTGTCCGGAAGGACAAGGGTCATTCCTTCCCGGGAGACCAGGTCCGAACAGCTGAAGCTCACCTCATCGTCCCCGTTGCCGCTGTTCATGAGGAAGAGGTTGTAGGTCAGGTTCAAATTCCCTTCCTCCGGAGGATCGTCGATGTAATGGCTTTTCCCTGATGAGATCAATCTGATGTCATGGAACTGTCTTGAGGTGTAGGTCACCGGGAAGACCGTCCAGTCCGCATCAGCGTTCCCTGTGACCACTCTAGCGAGGACCTCCTGGTCGGGCGGCATGGCGATGGGGGATATCACGAAAAAGCCCTTCTTGGGCCCCGAAGGTGACCCCAAGGCTACGGAGAGGTTCCCCTTTGTTATGAAAGACCTCCCGGGGTCAAGGACAACGGTCCTTCGCGGACGGTCCCAGGCAAGATCGCTGCCTGTGACGAAAGTGAGTTCGACCCTTTCCCTTATATTGCCTGTGTTCTCGGTCAGGACCGATATCGGGATAGGCGTTCCGGGCTCTATGGTGCTCTGCACGTTCCCTTCGATGCTAGAAATGACCTTGTGGACCGCCTGAACGTCGAATGTCATTTCCACATCACGGTCGTAGCCCCCACCTGCCGCCCTGACAAGGATCCTACCAGGTCCGGAAATGGCCCCCTTGGGTATGGTCGCATTCACCCTGACCGAAGTAGAAAGAACGGTCCCGGCCGGTATCCTGAGCACATCCGGTTCTACCTTGATGTCCCTCTCCATTGAAAGATACCCCGAAGCGTTGACAGCTTCGAACCTCAGTACGAGGTCGCTCCTCCATTTGCGGTTGGTCACATTGAACGAGAACGAGACAGTGCCGGAAGGCTCTACATCTATCCCCACCTTCGAAGGGGGACCGAGCGAGAATGGCCTCTCCTCGAGCCTTTCAATGCCCATTAGGACGATATCATCGATGAGGACCCCCGTTTCGTTCAAGCCGCTGGGGACCAGGTCCAACCGGAGCCGGACCTTCTTGCCAAGATAGGCTCCCATGTCCATGCCTATGAGTGGGTTCGACCCGTAGGCCGGAGGCCTGGTGATGTAGCTCCAGTAACCCTCTGGCGTGCTCCCCGTGACGACGATCTGCATTCCCCTTGAATCGTTCAGTGGCCTCCAGGAGGTGCCGCCATCGGTCGAGATCAGGTGGTACAGCTTGCCACGTCCGTCCCCCATAGGTGTTAGGTTCCCTCTGTACCTGTAGAGCAGATAGATCTGAGGCCGTCTTCCCCCGATCTCGATATCGTACGGGTTGGGAGAGAAACCTTCCAGGTCGAGCTCGGGCGATACGAGCGAATGGGTCCCGTTAAGAGGGGCCGTCCCGTTCACGATGTCGCCAGCCCAGAAGGTCCATGGAGCGCTATGCTGCTGGTCCTCTTGTTCGCCCCTAGGGTGGATGACCGGACGCCATACCTCTCCAATGCTACCCCCATCGGAGGTCCCCACCCATCCCTTGTAGGATGAACAGTCCCAGTACTCCCTTGCGACCCATACCCCGCTGTAGAAGTACCCCTTCCCTTCCTGTTCGTACTTCTTGCCCTGCAGGAAGATGGGGTCCGTTGACATCGGTCTCGCGTCCCCGGGAACATGCGCAGATATGTTGAGGATGTAGGACCCCGAGATGGTCGGGGTCCACCTGAAGACGATCTTCGATGTGGAGGACCCCTTTCCCGACGGCAGGTCCACCAGGATCATCTCCCTGAAGATGATATGCCCTCTATCGGGATAGTTCCCTTCGTACCAGTAGGAGGTGCATGTCACCTCGACATCGTTGAGAGGGGCATCTATGTCATTGACAAGCCTTGTCTCTATGGTAGTGGTCCGGTTGACCGTTCCGATTATGAAGTTCTCCCAGCCCGAGATCGCGTCCGAACTGACCCTGGTCGAGAATACGTCGAAGTGGACCATGGACGCCGCTCTCGATATGCCCACCCTTTCAACAGAGTTCCCTGATGGGGGCAGGACGGCCACAAGGAGAAAGAGCAGAAGGAACGTTAGGCTCCTTGTCGCGCTGTTCGAGAAGGCCAATCGCATCTTGCTCCTCCCGGGTTCCGGGCGGTGGCTTAAAAATATGCTACATGTTTAAGAACATATCGCCTGGCAGGGGGCATTAATACCACCATGGCGCCTCAAGGTGCCCTACCGGCCCTGTCCAGCAAGAAATGGCAGACCGTTATCGCTTGATAGGAGTGGAGCACCGTGCCTGTGAGCGATACCGGTCGGACCCCATGTGCTCGGAGGAGGTCGGATTCCTCCGGGAGAAGGTCCTGGTCGTCAGAGAGGATGTAGAGCGATGGTGCAGTACCGTCCAGAGGCAATAGCACAGCTGGTTCCGAGGACGCATCCAAACCCTTCTCGTCCAGGAGGACCGTCGCCGTGTTCCACGAACCAAGGATGTCCCCTAGCCCGAGCCTGCTCACATAGATGCCATGACCGGCCCATAGGACAGAGGGCATGGCGGGGGGTGGTCTTTCCAAGGCCTTCCTCATGAGCGATGCCGTCGAGCGCTCATCAGGGTTAAGCAGCTTGACCTCCCCCCCCAGCACTGTTATGGTCCTAGGTGGGTCGCCGGGGCCGTTGAGGACGAGATGGACCGCAGAGTCCTTGCGTATCCCGTGAGAGATGAGAAGCGTTGCAGTTATACAACGAACGAGCCCGTCCCACCTGCCGGAGGCCCCGCATAGGTCGTCAAGGGGAAACCTGGCATCGCTCCTTGCCCTATGGGCGACGACAAGGAAGTTCTTCCGCGGCAGCGGCGGAAGGGCTGGCAGGTCCGAAGGGAATGGGATCCGAACGCACCTCTTGGAAGTCCCTTTCAAACCTCATTTCTTGGTTGTTTTGGAGCCCTTTTCCTTTTCCTTTTCGAGGTTCTCCTTGATCTCCTTCTCGATCTGGAGCCTGGCCTTCTCCTTTCTCCGGATGGCTATCTGGGACGACCTTATCTTCTCCTGGTACTTGTGCCTGATGGAGAAGAGCTTGTCCTTGTCAATGCCGCCGGATTTATGGAGCTCCTTTGCCTCGACCAGCTTGCCCTCGAACTTCTCGATCTCCAATTTATATTTCTCTATGTCCTTCGTAAGTCTCTCTATCTTTCCCATGTCTTACCCCTCCAGCGCCCTCTTGACTTCTTCCGATATGGTCCTATGGAGCTCCGACCCCTTAGATGAAAGGTCCGATATGCGGGCCTTCATGTCGGAGACGTAAGCCTGGTCCTTGATGGAAGGAAGGTTTATATTAACGTTCATGAGGGCCCCCTTGAGCCCGGACATCGCCATATCGGCCCCGACGCCCGCATCCGATATGGAGCCCCTGTTGCCCTTCTGGGCCACGGGGATGGCAGCCCTAAGGACATCTATGCAGAAATGTGCCGTTGACAGCGGTGTGTCTATGGCCCTCTTGTAACCCTTCTGTATGGCCGCGGAGCGCACCCCCTTCTCCTCGTCCGTCCCCTTCGGCATCTTGAACGCTTTCATGACGTCGTTAAAGGCCACTGTGTCCTCATCGACGAGCTCAAGCAGCCTATGTCTTAGCACCCTGCACCTCTTTTCGGCCTCGCCAATTTCGTCCCAGCTATCCCTGTACTGCTCCTTACCCGATGTGAGCTGGCATACCATCTCGACAAGGGCGGCGCCCAGTGCGCCCGAGAGCGCTGCGACGCTGCCGCCCCCGGGTGCGGGAGAGCTGGAGGCCAGCTCATCAAGGAACCCTGCAAGGTCCATGGATGCGAGCTTCCGTCCATCGCTCACCATCAGGTCTATGACCTTCCTGTCGGGTTCGAACCTGTATAGCTGGTCAAGGCCGAGCCTGTCCAATGCGAGCCGCATGAGGGCCCTCTCATCGGACCCGGACCCCAGGCCTTCCCTTGCAGCGTAACCCTTCCCGGCAAGGACAAGGGCCTCCATGGGGACGAGACCGACGATCTCGCTCCCCCCTACCTCCCCACCAAGGTCCGCAGCTTCCTTCCTGCATGCCTCATAGGCGTCATAGAGGCCGGTGGTCCTGAAATCCAGGAGGTTCATGGAGACCTGGGCCATGTTCTCGTTGTACATCATGCCCCCGGCCTGTACCGCCTTCAGATAGCCCGGCACCTTTACAGGTTTCCCGTCAGGCCCCATGACCTTCTCACCCTTCCCATCGAGCTTGAAGGTCCCGCTGGGCCTGATCCTACCGGATATGGCGGATGCCATCGTCTTGTCACCCTTCATCAGGTTGACGTTGAAAGCGATCAGTATCTCCCTGGTTCCTGTCGCGGTCACACCGCTCCTGGGAACGAACACGGGCTCTCCTATGTCCGGGTGGAAGTCGGGAGACATGAGTTTCCCGGGGAGGGCCTCGTACTCCCCCTTCCTGATGTCAGGGAGGGCGGTCCTATCGCTCCTTCTAGCCGACCTCGCATAGAGGTAGACAGGTACCCCCATCTCCTTCCACAACCGCTCTCCGAACCTGACCGCGAGCGCATCACATTCCTCGAAGGTCACGTTCTTTATGGGTATGAAGGGACAGACGTCAAGGGCCCCCATCCGGGCATGCTCGCCCCTGTGCTTCGTCATGTCTATCAGCGATATCCCGACCCTGGCTGCCTGGAAGGCCGCTTCGAGGACCTCTTCGGGACCTCCGACGAAGGTGAACACCGTCCTGTTGAAATCGGCCCCGGGGTCCACGTTCAGGAGCTTGACCCCTTTGACGCTCCTCACAGCTCCCGCTATGGCCTCTATGACCGCCATGTCCCTTCCTTCGCTGAAGTTCGGGACGCACTCAACTATCCTGTCCATCCAGACACGCTCCGTTCATCGATATGTTCAATATTCGGGATTGGGGCGTATGAAGGGGATATTAGATAAAACATGCGCCCGATGGGCCTTCGATGGAAATCCGACCATACTACGTTCGATGGTCGTTTCATAAACTAATTTTACTTCCTCCATCATACAAACCCCCATGTTGCACCGCTCGGCAAGGCCTGAACCCGATGGTGAGCGTACGAACGGAAATTCCCCCCATCGTCCCCTGGTCGCTCTCTGGGCGGCAGCGTTGCTCCTCGCCGCGGCCTTTGTACCGTTCATGTTCATCGATGTCAACGGGTCCGATGAGGACTTGGCCCTTACCAGGGCCGCACCATCGGGTTACAGCACCCTTGACGACCTTGTCGCCCGATATCCATCCTACATCTCAGGGTCGGGGCCCGATTACAGCATATCAAGATCGCTGGAGCTCGGTGCGTCCGTTCCCATTTACGTGTCCGCAGGCCAGAGGCTGCTGTTCGACGAGGGTACCTACCTGAACCTTTCGGCCCCCCCGATATTCGAGGGGTCCATTGCATCGCCCGTGGTCCTTCGGCCGGCCTCGGGAGCCACCTACTGGGGCGGCCTAGGTCTCCTGGAGGCGGACCCGACCGCACATCCTCTGCTCAGGAACGTCACCATTGAGAGGGCCATCACTGGCATAAGGTCCGCCGGTTCGGACTTGGTCCTGGATAACGGAAGGATAGGCAACTGCTCCAGGGCAGGTATCGATGCGAGCAAGGTATCCAGCCCGACAGCTAGGGTAGTGATGAAGGACACAACGTTCACGAACTGCACCTATTACGGGGCCCAGCTATCGGATGTGAGGGAGGTCCTGATGGACAGGATAACGACCATGTCGTGCGGAACGGGGATACGCCTCTACAGGACCGAAGCAGAGGCAAGTGAACTGTTCCTCCTGGAATCGGGGGGATTGGGCCTCTCTCTCGTAGGTTCCGAGCTCACAGGTTCCGGTGTCAGGGCCACCTCCTCCGCGAGCGATGGCGTTTCCACGACATACCAGCTCCTGGTCCATAGTTCGAAGGTCGATATCCAAGGAGGCACACTAGGGCGCTCGAAGGTCTGCGCCCTTGCGGTGTCGGGCTCGACAATGGTCCTCAAAGGAATGGAAATAGGCCCCGCATTCACCGATGGGGTGCAGTCGAATGGCTCGACGGTCTCCTTGGACGATGTCAGGATATCCTCCAGCAGGGAGAGCGCGGTCCACTCCGAGGGTTCGACCATAGAACTGACCGGTTCGGTCCTTGAGAACAACGGGAAGGGCACCGGGAGCATCCGCTACTCATCCCTCTATCTGAGGGGTTCTGGTGTCAGTTTGGGGGATACGACCATCAAGGGATCGGGGGATGTCCATATAGAGTCGGTGAGCTCCACCATCTCCGTCGAGAACTCGACACTGGGTCCTGTACCTAGGACCTCGCTCATGCTCGAAGGCGGTTCCAGGATGGACATCATCGATACTGCGGTCCCCGGCATCATCATGTTCAAGGACGCTCTCTCCAGGGTCAGGGTCATAGACCTCTTCGTTGTTTCGGTAAGGGAATTCTCCACGGGCAGGAAGGTCATGTCCGCAACTGTCGATCTGTTAGGTCCGGACAAGGGCTATCTGGGGTCCTACTCGACCGGGGCGGACGGGACCACCCAGGTCATCTCTGCGGTCATATCCACCAATACGAGCGCGGGCAATACCTCCGGGTTCCCGCTCAACCTTGCAGTGTCCAAGACCGGTTATGAGCTGACCCTCATGGAGCTCAACTCGCCATCGAGCACTGTCACCGTTGAGCTCTATCCCCCCAACGCACCCCCCACACTCTCCCTGCTCAGACCCCTGAACGGGACCAGGGCCGGACCCCGTCTCGTGGTGGAAGGCTATCTCACGGACGACCTTGGGATACACAAGGTGCAGATAAGGGTGGGCTCGGGCCCCTGGTCGACATATCCCGTAACGACCCATGGCGAAACCGGGTATTTCCTCATCAACATATCATTGACCGGGGTATCTCCGGGGCAGCAGTCGATATCTATCCAGGCCTTCGATGGCGTACATGCTTCGACGGTCATTACAAGGACCGTCGTATGGGCAGGGCCGTCCGTCCACGATACCGACGGGGACGGTCTCCTGGACCTGGAGGAGGACAGGAACGGCAACGGCCTGGTGGACGATGGGGAGACCGACCCGCTGGACCCCGATTCCGACGGCGACGGTCTGATGGACGGCCTGGAGCTTGACGACAGTGACGGGAATACCACGGACCCCCTTGACCCGGATCCTGACGGCGATTTCCTGCTGGACGGGGTGGAGGACAGTAACAACAACGGACGTGTTGACGCGGGGGAGACCGATCCCAACGATCATGACACGGATGGGGACGGCGCGTCCGACAAGGACGACCATTATCCCCTGGACCCTTCCAGGATCGACCCGAAGGACGAGGATGGCAGCGATGATGCAATGCTGGTCCTGATATTGGCTGTAGTGATAGTGGTCATCATCGGACTGACGGTCTATCTGGTCATAGTGAAGACAGCAGGCGCAAGGATGGGAAGGGAGAAGTATGACGGAAGACCTGGTGCCAGTGCACCGAAGGCTCTGAAGCGGCCCCCGACCAGGCCGCCGTCAAGGAGGGGGATCAGGGAATACCGCCCCGGAACCGACAGGCATGGCCCGGCCCCCGGTGGCCGTAGAAAAGGCCGCTATGGAGGATAGCCCATTGGCCTCTCCCAGATCTCGAACGGTGACGGTGGGCGGACGCAGGGTCCACCTCTTGGGCACCATCAAGGGGCTGCTTTCGGAGCAGGACCTGGTGACGGAGCATCTGTCGAAGCACTCGCCATCGGCCGTGGGGCTCCACATAGGCCCTCAGGAGCTGAAAGGCCTCCGGTCGGTCATTGATGGTAAGGTCAGGTCCACATATCTCTCCTCCTACGAGAAGGTGTATGCCCTCAAGCTCTCGAGGTTCGGAGAGGTCCAGGTCCCCCCCCCGTCACTTGTGGGGGCGCTCAGGTGGTCCATGGAGAACGACGCTCGGGTCATTGCGCTTGACTACTCGGACGATGAATACGACAGGGTCTATACGGAGACCATCGGCGGGATGACCCTCATAAGGCAGTCCCTCAGGTTGAAGTCCCTGAACCGGAGGAAGGTCAGGAGCACGACGCCAGAGGCCTTCTGCCTGGAATGGGATTCATGGGTGAACCGACCATCCGGGTTCAGAAGGCTCGAGAGGAAGAGAGAGCTCCATTTCGCGGAACGGGTCAGGGCAGTTGCCGCGAAGCACACCCCACTTGTCGTGGTGCTCGAGCTCGAAAGGCTGGATGGGATCATCTCATCATTGAGGGAGGATAGGATACCGGAAGGGAAATGAGGTCCAGTCCATGGGGCCGTTAATCGCTCATATCGAGGTACACCACGGACAAGATAATGTACAAGGACGGAAATCCAATGGACCATTCCCCAGGGCGAAGGAGTCCCCAGGGGTACGGACCAACGGGGTAACGCTCATGACCGGCGATGAGGATTCGGGCTACTTCTTCTTCCAGGGACCATGGAAGAACATCTTCCTGTGGCATTTCATGGAGGTCGAGAGGGAGGCTTTCATTGCCACGACAGTTATGGACATGGACCTTTTAAGGAAGCTCCAGTCCATACTCATAGCCAGGGCGGACAGGAGGCTCAGGCTGAGGGTCCTTCTCCGCTTCAGGGAGGACGACCTCCTGAAAAGGGAGGTCGACCCCGAGACGCTCAGGATACTGGCCCTTCTCCTCGATGAGCCCAACTCCAAGATAGAGGTCCGTTTCCTGCCCAACCTCTCAATGACGGCCATCGTCATGGACGGTAAGAAGGCCATATTGGCCACCGGCGACCTTACCACGAAGGGGATGACCGAGGACCTTGTCTTCGGACAGCTCGTCATCGGCAGTGATGCGGTCTCGGAACTCGAAGAGGACCTGAACAAGATGTGGGCCTCTTCGTCCAAGGTCACACAGGACCAGATCGTGCAATATATGGATTCGGTCAGGGAGAGGCTTCTCCTCAGGTCCGCCACGACTCTTAAGAGCGAGAAACAGGGGCTCAGCTTCAAGGACACCGAGCATATCTCTCTCGGCAGCTCGGTCCCTCCCACGGGCAAGGACCGCAGCGAACCCCACCTTGACGAGGCCAAGAAGATAACCAAGGAGCTCCTGATCCGGGCAAGGGATGCTGCAGGCAACGGAAAGCTTACGGCCGCCCTGTTCTATCTCGAAGAGGGACTTGCGCTCGAATCTGACAACCCAGAGCTCCTTCTGGAGAAGGGTAAGCTGCTATTTCAGGAAAAGAGGGAAATGGACGGCGCCCTAGCCTGTTTCGACAAGGTCCTTGACCAGGACGAGAACAACAGGGATGCATGGGCCTATTCCGGCATGTGCCATCATGAGAGGAACGCGCTCGAGGAGGCCCTCTATGCTTACGATCAGGCCACGGACATAGATCCCCAGCACTACCCGGTCTGGATCAAGAAAGGGACCATCCTCGGAAGGCTGCAGGGCAGGGAGAAGGACGGGGTCAAGTGCCTGGAGTTCGCCCTATCGCAGGACCCGTACAACGAGGAGGCCTGGTTCAACAAGGCCGCCATCCTTGAGCAGAGGCTCGAGATGATGGACGAGGCCGTCCTAGCCTACAGGACACTCCTTAGGATAAACCCCCAGCATGTAAAAGGGGCCTTCCGGATGGGTCTCATATCCTACAGGAAATTGAACAACCCTGGGAAGGCCAAACAGTACCTCACGAAGGTGCTCGAGGCGGACCCGTCCCATGCCCAGGCCGCGATCTTCATGAGCGAGATAGCGGAGAGGGTGGACAAGGATTTCGATGCCGCCTTCTCCCACCTCGATTCGGCGCTGGAGGCCGCTCCGCCCACTCCCGAACTGCTCCACAGGGAGATGGAGCTCCTCATGCGCCACAAGAAGAAGTTCAAGAGGGCCCTTGAACTATCGGAGGTCCTTCTCTTACAGGACCCGAAGGACCCGCTTGCCCTCTACGTCTCCGGTCTCGGGGCCCTGAGACGCGACCAGGACCCCCAGAGGGCTCTCGACCAGATGAACGAATCCATAAGGGCGGACCCGGCCTTCAAGCTCGCCCTGATATCGAAGGCCAACATACTTGCCGAACACCTTAACAGGGTCCAGGATGCCATAACGCTCCTGAGGGCGGCCCTCAAACGGACGCCCGATGACCACGAGCTCTGGATGGAGCTCGGGACCATATATTTCGACCTCCTCTACGACCCCAAGGAGGCCATACAATGCTTCGATCAGGTGACCAGGCTCGATCCCAAAGGCACCAATGGCTGGTACAACAAGGGCCTCGTGCTCTCCAGGGGTTTCGAAAAGCACCAGGAGGCCCTCAAATGCCTGGACGAATCGACCAGGCTCGATGACGATAACGCCATGGCATGGTACGAGAAGGGAAGGATACTGTCCAAGGTCTTCAATATGACAGAGGACGCCCTGAAATGCTACAGGAAGTCGCTGTCGATCGCTCCCGATGACCATGAGGTTCTGACCGCGACAGCTGTCCTCTTGAGGTCGAAGAACGATATCCAGGGGGCGGTCCAGCTGTACCAGAAGGCCATAGAGGCAGACCCTGCTCAGATGGAGCCGTACCTTGGGCTTTCGGACCTGTACATGAGGTCCGGGGACATACCCTCGGTCCATAGGACATTGGCAGGGGCCCTGCAGGCCGACCCGAGGAACGAACGGATCTGGCTTTTGAAGGGCGACGCCTTCAGACAGCAGAACGAGCTGGGCAAGGCCCTTGAATGCTACAAGAGGGTGCTCATGGTCGACCCCGAGAGCCAGGACGGTCTCGATAGGAAGACGGCCGTGGAAGCCAAGATGGAGAGGGCCTCGTCCAGTGATTGATACGGTTAAATACCATTATCATCATCAAGTGGACATGGTCGGGGTCGCAAATGGTCCCTCTTTCGGCATTGACCAGCTGGACGGTCTCTCCCTCGGGAAGCTCTCCTACGGCAACCTTGGCCTCCTGATGGGGCCCTCGGGGACCGGTAAGAGCACGGTCCTTGCCCATTTCCTCTTCAACGGGGCCCAGAACGGTGAGAGCTGCTGTCTGGTCACAGATGAACCTCCGGTCAGGGTCGCCGCTCACTTCTCGAGGTTCAGGTCATTCGATCCGTCCTGGGTCAAGGACGGCTATATCTCCATGTTCAACCTCCATGACATGCTGGACATGATAGGCATCTCAGAGGAATCGATAACCAAGGACGATATGGAGCTTCTCTTCGACCTGCTCGTCCAGACCCTGGACCAGATGGACACCAAACGTCTCGTGATAGACCCTTTGAACCCGCTCCTGAACCTGCTCGAACGGACCGATATGAGGTTCTTCATGAGGGGGCTGAGGAGCGAGGTCCTGGACAGAGGTATGGTCGCCATGCTCTCGTACGACACCCTCGCCCCATCGGAGATGTGGGGCAAGCACCTCATCGAACAGGACATGCTGGATGTGATGGTGGCCTTCTCCCGGGTCCGTGAGCGAGAGGTGAGCATGAACTGCCTCACCATCGAGAAATGGAGGGGTTCGCCCCATTCCAGGGCCAGCTATGTGATAGAGCTCGACGCTGAGGGGGTCATACTCGTCCCAAAGATAGGCTCTGGCCGGGTGGTCTGAATGAGGCAGGAGACCAAGCCCCTGGTAGAAGGTGGTCATCTGGTAAAAGGCGCCCAGACCCTTATCAGGGCACCTG
>JALOTP010000035.1 GCA_025457865.1 Thermoplasmatota archaeon
TGTCATCATGATGATGCCAGGGAGCGCTCCGTCCTTGCCCCCTTCCCATGAGCCCGCGGTACTGACGACCTCACCGTCTTCCAACTCTTTGGAGTCCTCCCCGAAGTACCAGACGTTCCCGCTGACGTCCTGGGCATACCAGTCGTAGGTATCCTCGATAACGGACCCATCCAATGAGACGGTGTCCCGGACGATGGTGCACTTCACCCCCATAACGGTCCTGGTATCGTTCAAGACCTCCACCTCTATGTGTTCCAACCCCTCGTCGGTCTCCCCTTCAAATATCCACTTGGTTCCCGGACGAAGGGGCATATAGGTATTGTTCACAGCACCAACGAAGTCCGAGGGCCTTATCTCCGGATCGTAGGGCTGGTCGAGAAAAGGAAGCTCAACGGTCCCATCATCGTCGTCATCGAACACCTCATCTATGAGGACGGTGGAACCTATACCCAATAGCATACCAACAAGGAATACGATAACTACGAGGATGGACCTTCTCATATGGACACCACTTCCCGATCGATGAGGACCGATCGTACATCAAGGATGTAGTTCAGGAACATTATAATGATTTCCGGTATCGGACCATAGCGCCGTTAGCACCATCACCTTGACAAGGAAAACATCAGGTGCTCGAACAAAACAACGATTAAATAGTAGTAAGACAACCTTTCCACACCCTTTATGTATCGACCAACCCGTTGAACATCCGATGGTCCGACATACCTGGGCAACATTCTCTCTCTCGATCCTGACCTTGATGGTACTGACCATGGTCTGGTCAGGGAACGGTCTATCGGAAGATGCCCCATACCTGATAGAACCGAGAGAGGCCGGGGTCGAGGTGCTCTTGAACGGCCCCGGTCTGGAGTTCGACCTATCGGTCCTTGATGGCCTGATAAAGGACGGGAAGGTGAAGGTCCCCGTCTACCCGAACCAATCCCAGATAGGTGGACTGACTGAAAGCCCATTGCAGGGACCCTATCTGATGAGGTCCTCCCATGATCCAAGGTTGGGTTTGGTCATAGCCCCCGAGGACCAAACAGAGTTCCTGAGCTCGCAAGGGATCGATAATCCTATGAAGGGGATCTCTGTCTCCATATTGGTCCCCGGACAGACGGTCATGGTGAAGTGGAACATCACGGTGTACGACCTCTTCATTAACATGACCTTCCTCTATGATGAGAGCACAAGGGAAGGTCTTATGGACATAGGTTTCACGGATATCAGGCCCCAGGGGGGTTCCGAACCTTCCGTAGTAGAGTTCAGGTATGGAGGTACTAAGTTCTTTTTAATGGACGAGACCCTCGAGATCGATGGAGGCCAGACCGATGTCGTCCATATCATGATCGAGGTCCAAGAGGGGGATATGAACGAGGACCTGAAGGGTCGGATCGGATCATTGATAGAGCTCCTGGGAGGGTCCCCAACACTGTGGGACAACGCATCGAAGGGCGAGTTCAGCATGCTCAATCCAATGGTCAGCATACCCCCCGACCTGGACCCGGACCTGATCGATTGGGTGACGGCCATGAGGTCCCAGCTCGAACACCTCATTGAGATAGGGCTCATCACTGGATTGGTAGAGGACGACATCTCATCGATATCTGGTCAGTGCTCTAAAGGGACGTTCGGTTTCGGGAACAGGGTCTTCTTCCATAACGCGACCAACAGCTGGAGACGTTATAACGGGACGGGATTCCCGTCCCCCGTCGGTCTACCGGGGAGCGGATATACCATCTACAGCGATGAGATGTTCCCCGACGGAGGAGGAGCTCCGGTTCCGAACAAGCTCATCCTACCCCTCGTCATAGTGGCAGCCTTCCTCATATTCGTGATCCTAGGGTCCCTCCTCTTCCAGAGGTTCGACAGGGCATCCAAGCTCAACAATGCAAGGCGGCTCCTCATATACAACACCATAAAGCAGAGCCCCGGCATCCATTTCAGCGCATTGATGAAGGACCTCGGACTGAAACCTGGTGTCACCTCCTACCACATAAACAGGTTGGAGAAGGAAGAGCTAATAAAATCCTTCCAGGACGGTATGTACAGACGTTTCTATCTCTATGAGGATAAGGTGGAGACCAAACTGATGCTGAGCGACCTCCAGAAGCTCATCCTGGAGACCATCAAGGCCGAGCCTGGCATCTCCCAGATGGGGATCTCGAAGGTAGTTGGCAGGAGCAAGGTCGTCATAAACTACCATATAAGGTTCCTTAGGGACCTGGGCGTTCTCACCGTCGAGGCCGAAGGAAGGGAGACACACTGCTTCCTGACCTCCCAGGGCATTATGCTGTCGGCCGCCTGAGCATCCTTTACTTCTGCAGATAACATACCCAGACCCCATCGTTAAGCTACCATACCAGAACCGTTTAATAATAATCTCATCGGCCTACCAGGGGCCTTATATCCGCTCAGGGACCGTCCCATCTCCACGGAAGTGGCAAAATGACGCAACGGACGTGGAAATTCGGACTGACAGGTATGCCCATCTGCGCATGCCTTTTACTAGCCATGCTTGTCATGTCATCTATGATGACGATAGGTTCCTCACCACAAAACGACCTGCCCGGGGATGACGACCGGATGACCCTGGACCCGTTCAGTGTCGAACAGGATGTCATGTTCCTGGAGAACCGCGGACAGTGGGACGCTGACATCCTCTTTGCTGCCAGGACCACGTTCGGCCACATGGCGTTCGGCAGGGACTTCATCCTCTTCGATGTGAAAGAGGACATGGCAGGTCCTGTGGAGGAAGGCCCCGAATGCGGCACCACATTGAGCAGAGGTACCGTCATCAGGATGGACCTTAAGGGGACGACCGGTACCGGTCCTGTGGGCGTCGGGAGTTCTGCGACAAGGACCAACATCATCCACGGCAAGGACCCGTCAGCATGGGGCATAGGTCTTGGGTCCTACGGATCCCTGGTCTATCGGGACATATGGGACGGAATAGACCTTATGGTGGGTCCCAAGGACGGACAGGTCAAGTACGATTTCATAGTGAGGCCTTACACGAACATGGCGAACATCAGGTTCACCATGTCGGGCATGTCCTCCCTCGATGTGGCACCGGACGGGATCATGATGATGACCCCTCACGGTTCCGAGCTGACCGACAGGGACCTTGTCTCCTTCTATCGTGACTCTCCGGGATGCATCATAGGGTCTTCTTTCGTGGAGCGTTCGGACGGTACGATAGGATTTTCCGTCGTCGGCAGGGACCCGTCAAGGACCCTTGTCATAGACCCGGTCATCTATTCGACCTACATAGGAGGGACCGATAGAGAGGTGGTCGTCGATATGGTCGTGGGGAATGACGGGGCTTGCTACATCGCTGGAAGCACTTACTCGTTCGACCTCCAGACCACCCCTGGCGCCTACAGCGGTTCCAGCGCAGGCGAGATGGACGGTTTTGTGATGAAGCTCTTTACGAACGGCTCGGCCCCGGAGCTCTCCACTTACATTGGCGGCGGCTGGTCGGACCAGATCACTGCCCTGGACATCGATGGGACCGGGAACATATACCTATCTGGGTACACGACCTCGCAGGACTACCCGGTCACCAATGGAGCCTTCAACGAGACCCTGTACGGTATCCAATCGGACATAGTCGTCACTAAGCTCGATCCTACGGGATCCACCCTCATCTACTCGACATACCTGGGAGGTAACGAATCCGAGGGTATGGACAACAGGGGGACCATTGAGGTTGACAGTTCTGGCAACCTTTACCTGGCAGGCACATCTTGGTCCGGTAACTTCCCCGTCACTGACGATGCCTTCGACAAGGAGAACAAAGAGGTCTTCATGGACGACCATTACATCAGGAACGGGAAGGTCGTTCTGGTAAAGCTCGACCCTGAAGGGTCCGATCTCCTCTATTCGACCTATATAGGAGGTACAAGCTGGGATACGGCCTACGGCCTTGAGCTGGACGGGAACCATGATGTCTATATCATGGGCCAGACAAGCTCATCGGATTTCCCAGTTACCGAATATGCCTTCGACACATCCATGGACTCATGGTCAGCCGTATTCGTCCTAAAGTTCGATGTGGCAGGCTCGGACCTCCTCTATTCCACGCTGCTAGAAGGTTACAACTATCAGGTAGGCAGGGACCTGCTAGTGGACGGGGAGGGCAGGGCCTATGTGATAGGGGACACGGGCTCGGACGATTTCCCCATGATGCCAGAAACATACCAGAACCAGCTCCTGGGCTGGTCCGACATCTTCGTGACCGCTTTCGATCCGACAGGGTCCTCCCTCTATCTCTCGACGCTCATCGGCGGCTCGGACGGGGAGCAAGGCTATGGCATAGACCTCGATCCAGAGGGGAACATCCTCATCACCGGAATGACGTATTCGACCGACTATCCCTCGGTGGTGGTGAACAAGGACGATACCAGCGATAGGGACCCTGATATGGTGATCTCAAAGCTGGACAGCAAAGCAAGATCGCTCATATACTCTACCGTTCTGGGCGGAAGGGGGAAAGGCATCGACTACCCGGAGGATAAGGGTGTCGTCATCTCGTACCTCTCATCAATGCGGATCATCGTATCGGGTATGACGGGTTCAAAGGACTTCCCCGTATCGGTAGATGCCTGGGACGGTACCATGGTAGATGAGTTCGACGACTTCCTCATGGAGTTCGATATCTCCCTGCCCCCCAGCGCCCCCATGGATGTGACCATAGAGCGCGGGAACGGCTACCTCAACCTTTCCTGGAACATGCCCGAGACCGACGGAGGCATGCCCATAGATGGTTACCGCATCTTCAAGGGCACAAGTGAGGACGAGCTGAAGCAGCTCAAATTCCTGGTAAGTGACCTGTTCTACAATGACACCGAGCTTTCCATGGGCAGCAGATATTTCTACATGGTCGCAGCTCAGAACGGTGTCGGTCAGGGTCCTCCCTCGGACCTCGTCAGCTCGGGCGCGGCCTCGGCTCCAACACCGCCCCAGTTCCTACAGCTCCAGAAGGGGGATTCATGGACCAAGCTGACCTGGGTCCCACCCGTCTTCGACGGAGCGAGCGTCCTAGTCGCATACAGGGTCTACAGGACCGAAGGCGAGGGCACGGAGACCATGAAGGAGCTCGACCCGTTCGCATACAGGTTCATCGATGAGGAGGTTAAGAACGGTGAGAACTACTCCTACAGGATGACGGCCGTCAACGCCATAGGCGAGTCCGAGCCGACACAGACCCTCTGGGTCATACCTTCAGGGGCTCCCTCGCCCCCCGTGGACCTGACAGTGCAGAACGGACCGATGTCGGTCGTTCTCAGCTGGTCCCCGCCAGCGGACGATGGCGGGTCTAAGGTCCTCTTCTACCGTGTTCATATAGGGGTCCAGGCTGATGGATCGGTCCAGTGGAGGTATTCGGACTCTCCCGTATGCACCTTCACTGACCACCTAGTCGAGATAGGGATGTCCTACAGGTACTATGTCACCGCTGTGAGCTCAGAGGGGGAGTCGGAGCCCTCCGAAGAAGTGATCGGAAGGCCGTGCTCGGAACCATCCACCCCCGAGGGATTCCAGGTCACGGAGGGCAACGGCTACTGCAATCTTGTCTGGTCCATGCCTACCTTCCTGGGGGGTCTGGACCTTGCCGGTTACAGGGTCCTCCGTTCCCTGGTCGGTACCGAAATGGTCGTCATAGCCGAGATCGGTCCAGAGACCTATTCATTCAAGGACAGGAACGTCACGAACGGTATCAGATACAGCTATGTCCTGGTCGCGTTCAACACCTACGGTGCCTCCGAAGGTACAGAGCCAAGGACCGGGGTCCCGGCTGCCGTTCCCGGCGTCCCAGTAGGCCTGTCGGCAAGGGTCGATAACGGAACGGTCGTACTGACCTGGGGCAGTCCGGTCTCGGACGGGGGCGCCGGCATCACAGAGCAAAGGGTCTTCAGGCAGCTTGTCGGCGAAGAGCTCCTCCAGATCGCTTCCGTCGCACCGACCGTCTTGACCTACACTGACACCAATGCCACCGCAGGGGAGACATACTCTTTCTGCGTTAAGGCGGTCAACAGGATGGGAAGCTCGCTCTCTAGCGAGAAGATCAGTGTCCTCGTGACGAACGTTCCCTCGCCTCCGGTGGAAGTGAAGCTTTCGACCGATGACGGTAAGGTGGTGATATCATGGGGAGCCCCCCTTTCTGAGGGAGGCAGACCCATCACCGGTTTCGTGATAGAGAGATATGACCAGGACCTCACCGACCTATTGATCATTTCCAACATAGGAGCAAGTAGCAGGTCGTTCACTGACGACACGGTCGTCAACGGGATGACCTACATATATCATGTAATGGCCGAGAGCTTGGTCGGCACATCCGAACCGGCTATCTCGGGACCTGTGACACCGCTCGGTAGACCGGGGACCCCTACCTCGCTAGTGCTCGCGGAGAGGAAGGGTCATGTGGTCATAGGCTGGATGTCGCCGGAGATCGATGGCGGGAGCGATATCCTGTTCTACCGGATCTACCGCTCCGTCGGCGACGGACCGAAGGTCCTTGTTGGCCTCGCCGAGGCCAGTCTGAGGTCTTACAACGACGATGTCGGTTCCGAGCCTGGAAAATATTCCTATCAGGTCGCTGCGGTGAACGACATAGGTGAGAGCAGGGCCCCGGCCGAGGGGAGCATAGAGGTGAAGGGGGATGGGACCTCCGACGACCTCATAGGGGACAACATAGGCCTCATCATAACGGTCCCCATTATCCTCGTCCTATCGGTGCTCCTTGTCGTTCTGCTTCTGAGGAGGCGGAAGGTCGGGACCAGTACGGTCCCGCAACCGACCCCCGTACCTGTTATGACCGGAACGGAACCGGTCACCGACGGGACATATCCGGAGAACGTGATGGTTTTCGAACAGGCCATGGACAAAGAACAATAGTGATGCTCATCGAAATAAGCTGTATACCCCCACCCCGGAAAGGGGGAGTTCGCCACCATGCTCCCCCTTTCACTTCTTCATCAGCCATTGAAGGAATGAACGACCTGCGGCGGGACGATACACTAATATCATGGTCCGTCACATCAACTTCTCATGGACATAAAAGAGCTCGAAGCAGCCTTCAATGAGTTCGGCTTCGAGGATTTCCGGTGGATCGATCCCAGAACGATAGTACTGGCCCAGTGGGTCCGGATGAAGTGCATCTATGGATGCGGTGGCTACGGTGACCTGTCGACCTGCCCCCCCAACGTCCCGTCGGTGAGCGAGTGCGAACGCTTCGTGAAGGAGTACACGAAATGCGCTGTCTTCCACTTCGAGAAGAGGATGGAGGACCCCGACGACAGGCACGAATGGACCAAGGGTGTGAACCAGAGGCTCTACGAGCTCGAGCTGCATCTCTTCAAGTCAGGTTTCGTGAAAGCTTTCCTCCTTCCCATGGACGGGTGCGAGCTGTGCAAGGAATGCACATCGAAGCGTGAGGAATGCAGGCATCCGGAACAGGCCAGGCCGACGCCGGATGCATTAGGGATAGATGTCTACTCGACCGTGAGGTCCATTGGTTATCCCATAAAGGTCCTATCGGACTACGAGCAGACGATGAACAGGTATGCGTTCCTGCTCATAGAATGAAACCGATCACCATTCTGCACCATCTGTCCTTCGGACATGAAATCTTCCTTCTATTTTAGATCGATCGAATTGAACTTGGAAGAAAGAAAAATGGATGCATCTGGATCTGTGACCGATGATTTGCTCGCTCGAATGAGCATTTTCGTTCGAAATTTCTCAATGGACCGAGCATTCAAGGGATGATGATAATAAAGTGTTGTCAGCCATTCTTGATAAAACGCATTGTGGAGAGGTTACGAGAGGATCTCTTGAAGCTCATTCAGGTTCACCAGCTTCGCACCCGTGGTCCTTCTCCTGAAGCTCTTGGCGAATATCGCGTAATGTTCCCGCCTGTTGCCTAAGTTCCAATCGACGCATGCGGCTTTTCGTTTGAGGTTCTCAAGCACCGCTCGAGCATCGACGTCGTCCTGCCACTTACATTCGACGAACAACGCTTCGCCTGTCAGATCGTTTATAGCCATGACGTCTATCTCGTATTGGTCGCTGCCCTTGGGCATACCTGGCATCCGTCCCCATTGCCTGCCGATGGCCATGGGCTCGAAGGGAGACATAAGCGGGATGACCTCTCTAACAATTTCCTCGAAAGCACGCGAGATGTGTCCCTGCATATCCCGCTCGAAAAGCGAACGAGCCTTGCGTTCCTGACCCGTCTCCATCAGGGAATAGTGTTTCCATACCGTTTTGAACCAAAATGCGGTCATCTTGTCTTTAATGGTATAATGGCCACGACGTCCACCGGTGATGGGAACATGACGCTCGATGATCTCGAACTCGTCCTTGAGATTCGCGAGGTACTTGGTGATATCTGTCTCTTTCCTCCCCAAGGCTCCAGCTATCTCAGACGACCTGTTGCTGCCCTGCGATATTGCATAGAGTATCGTGAAATATGTCTTGAACTCGCTTCCGAACTCCTCTTTGAGCATGGTCCTCACCTCTTCGAACAAAGGGTGCGGGTATAGGATGAACCAGGAGGCCAATGTTTCGTTAATGTCGAACCCTTTCGACCGGGAAATAAGGTCGTAATACTTTGGTATCCCGCCGAACACGCTGTAGAGGCGAAGCGTGTTCTCGAACGACAACCCCATGTCCCGGCAGATCTCGACCACGGTCAATAGGTCCAGCTCCTTGAGCTTGATGATCAGGTCGAAGCGTCCGTACAAGGGGCTTTTGTACGCCTCGACGACCCCCTTCATCACACTTATCAAAGATCCCGTGACGACGAGGTCTGGGTGGTGTTTGTCTATCAGATGCTGGAGGTCATACAGGAAGGATGGGGCCACATTGGTGATGTTCTGGAACTCGTCTATGAACACGACCGAGTCTTTATGGTGCAAAAAGACCTGTTCGAAAAAGTCCTTGAAGTTCTCGAGCGCGGGCAGATGCTTGTCAGGATGCTCCCTCACCCAATCCTGGATTATCATACGCTGGGCTTTTTCAGAGGGAACGAAGAAGGTAATGGCCCGTTTTCCAAAGAACCGTTCCACAAGGGTCGTCTTCCCTATGCGCCGTCTACCCACGACCGCTATTCTGGCTGGCCCCCTGAGGTCGGAAAGCGCCTTGAACTCCTTCTTGCGGTCGTAGAACTTCATGATATATACCTAATGGGTATAATACCTAATAGGTATATATAATCTTACCAAAGACCTAATGGAGGTGCTTGCTAACCCCCCTTCGACGGATCATCGATATGAATAAATAATTATCATTCCATTTTTTTTTATTTGAAGTACACCACCCCTTAACATATCCTTGGCACTGGGTCGCCGTAGGGCGGGTCCATTATCCGCATCCCCCCCACCTCGGTCTCGAGCACGACCTCCTTCCTGTCCCCTACGACCCGACCTATCAGCACCGCATCCCTTCCCTCGGGCGTCCTCCTCACCGCCTTCAGCACCTCCTCCTCCATCCCATCAACGACACCGAGGATGAGCTTCCCCTCGTTCCCTATCTCGTAGGGGTCGAGCCCCAGCATGTCGCATGCACTGCGGACAGGCTCCTTGACAGGTATGTCAACGTCCCTCACCCTTATCCCGAAACCGCTTTTAGAGGCCCACTCGTTCAAAGCGTTTGCGAGCCCTCCTCGCGTCAGGTCCTTGGCCCCGACAACCCCGCCAACCCTCATCGCACTTTCCATCAGAGCGTTCAGAGGGGCCATATCGGAGCATACCTCGGTCTCGTAACCATATCCTTCCCTGAAAGATAGCACTGCGATGCCATGGTCCCCAACGCTGCCGCTGAGGATGATATGGTCCCCGGGACGGACGGCATCGTCGCGGAGCCACCTCTGGTCCCATCTTAGGTTCCCTTCCCTACGCTCCATCGCCCTGGCAATGCATCCATCGAGCAGTTCATGCCTCCGACCGACCCCCGCGGTCGTCACCACGAGCCCCCTCACCCCGCCCCTCTCGACGACCTTGGTGTCACCGGTTATGACCTGAACCCCACAACTTTCAGAGGCAGCCCCGATGGACCTAGAGAGCCTCACCAAGAGCTCACGGTCCAGTCCTTCCTCGACGATAAGGGACAATGCGAGCGCCATAGGCCTTGCTCCGACGACGGCAAGGTCGTTCACGGTCCCGTAGACGGAGAGCTTCCCTATGTCCCCGCCGGGGAACTCCAGGGGCCAGACCGTATGCCCGTCTATGGTAAGGGCGATATCACCTATCGCTGCGGAGTCGTCCAACAGCTCCGGGGGGAGACCCCCATCACCGATGGTCCCCTTCCGGATATGAGGAAGGACCAGCGAGGATAGCATCCTCTGCATCATCTCCCCGCCGGCGCCCTCGCCTAGGACTATGCCCTTCTCATGTTTCATCCGGAGCCCCCGCCCCCCACATCCTCTGCTCCATATGGCCTTTTCCCCCTCTCGTTCCTCTTTGTGATTATCAGGATGGTCAGATAGACCGCGGCGACCACGAGCACCATGAGGGTCGCTCCCCCTATCAGCAGGATGGCGATAGAGTCCATCCCATCGACCCTCTCCTCCGTCACCTCCTTTTCGAAGAGCGCATCGGAATAACCGGCAAAGGAACCGTTGAGGGTGAAAGCGGAGACCTCCACTTCCAGGTACATGATACCAGGGGTCAGACCGGGAGGGGCATTGATGACCATCAGACCCCTGTCCATGGGCGGGGACAGGATGTTCCTTACCATCGTCAGATTGTAGCTGCCCCATCTCATCGTGACCGTGCAGTCGAACGTCAGGAACAAAGGACCGTCGTTGACCAGGACGAACCTGATGGAACCCCCTGATGTCGATAGAGGAACAGTGGTGTTATCGAGTTCGATGTACCATGGTTGGACCCCCCAACCCCACAAGGAGACCATTACTATGACCTCGGAGCTGATGGAAAATCCTTTGGAATCAGTTACCGTGAGGTTGATCCTATGACTGCCCCCGGATAGCTGGGCCCTCATCCGGGACACGGATATCCCCGGCCCGGACAGGACCCCGTCCCGGTCCGAGCTCCACTTGAAGGTGAGTATATCGCCCTCGAACCTCATGTCCGGATCGAAAGCATAGCCCTCAAGGAGCGTCAGCGTACCAGGTACCAGAACTGAGCCGTTCACAGGGGAGATTATGGCGATGTCGGTGGGTGCGTCATCGCTCGGTTCGATGAAAACGCCAAGGAGGAAGGTCTCGAAAGCCTCCCCGTCAGTGACGACCAGCTGGATGTAACCGTTCCCGGACTGGTCCGGTTCCTGGTATAGATGGAGGAGGCCCTCCTTCATCTCGGAGGCGAATGGGAACGAATCCGTGACGGAGACCATCAATCGGTCCCCATCCGGGTCCTTGAACATCATGATGACGTCCAGAACGGAGGGGGGGTCGTCCTCCTTTAGGTAAATGACCTCGGACCCGCCCAAGAAGACAGGGGCCAAATTGTAATGGAAGGTGGTGGCTTGAACGGTCTGGGAAGGCCCTGAAACGGGTCCGTCGTCATCCACACTCCTCAGTTGGTAATGATATGTCGTATTGTCCTTCAGGCCCTCATCCTCGTAATAGAGGACACCCCTCTGGAAGCTCCTGAGGAGTCCGAACCCATCGTCCTCCGGTCCCATCCTATATAGCAGGAACCCGGATAGGTCAGGGTAATAGATGTCGCTCGGAGGGTTCCACTGGATGGCTATGGCGGTATTGTCCATCGGTGATGCGCTCACGCTTGTGGGCGGGGGCGGTGCAATGGTGTCCATGGGCATTGCTGTGACCTGTTCGCTCATCATGGAAACCTGCCCCCGATTGTCCTTAGACGTCATGCTGAACCTGTAGGTCCTGCCGTTCTCCAGGCCGCCAATGACCGTCGATCCGATTGGATGGGAGACCGGAGGACCGAGTTCCTCATCCCCTTCTTCGGTCGAATAGTATATGGTACCGCTGTAAAGGTCCTCACCCTCCCATTCCCAGCTTACCAGGACCTCCTGCCCATCGGGCAGTGGTTCGGCGGTCAGATGTAGAGGCGGGAGGGGGCGCTGGTCAACTAGGACGGTGGTCGGTCCGCTCCAACCCCTCGAACCCTGCTCGTTCCATGCGCTCACCCTGAAATGGTAGGTGCCGTTGCCGGGGGCGTTCACCTTCAGAGGGCTGGATGATGCGGAATAGACCGAGACCATCTTCTTGAAATCCGTCGTCTGGGAGCACTGAATGACGTACCCTATGTTCCTGTAGAAGTCCCAAGATAACCTGATGGAGGACCCTCCGAGCTCGTGGTAGGCGGTCAGATCGGGTATCTTGGGGAACAGCCAGTAATACTCCTTCAGCAGAGGGTAGTAGTCCCTTCCCATGAACGGAAGGTCGGTATCACCTATACCGTCATCCCTCTGCCTTCCGTTAAGGCCGTTGTCCAGACCGGTATAGGAATCATAGAAATTGCCCTCTTTGAAGGTGGAATTGTACCATAGGGATTGGACGAAGCCCTCCACTATCCTGTCGTTCCCTTTGAAAATGTTATGGAAGATGGTACAATCCCTGTCGTCCCGCAGAGCGGTACCGCAGTTCAGGAAGCGGTTCCGTAGTATTGTACTGTTCAAAGGCACGTCAAGCCCAATAGATGAGTTCATGAAAGTGCAGTCGTTGACCAATCCGTCCTTAAGCTGATAGATGCCCTGGTGGTCCAGGAAGGTCGTCGATTGGAAGTATCCCGGTCTGCCCATCAGATCGATCCTACCGCCTTTGAAGCTTCCTCCCATCACGACCATAGCCCCCCATTTAGAGACCGAAAAGGAACTGTTGGTCGCCTTGACCTTATCAAGCCTGAGCTCGTCCATCCCATCCGACCCGACCTTCAGGACGCTTACTGGGCAGCCATCGAAGGTAACGGATGAGAGCTTCAGACCGCCACCATCGGTAAGGATACCTCGATCGTAGTCACGAATGGTGTTCCCGGCGATCTCCCAGTTGGTGGCCGACAGGTCGAGCGCAGCCCTGTCGGACCCGTTCGAGAAGACGTTCCCCGTGAGCCGAGAGATCTTCACTGGTTTGTAGATGGTGCAGTTGATCAGATGGGACCCAGTCATGGATATATCGCCGAACTCTAATGTAAGGTTGATCAAGGTCGAGTTGACGGACTCAAGTGCACCGTTGCTCAAGAGGACGTCCGTATTCCCTCTAGGATGTCTGAACTCGAGGCAACTGCCCGATCCATCATCTGGCCCGTCCATCATCTTGAGCGTCCCGTACACCCGATGTGTAGCGGTCTCCTCTTCCACCAATATCACCGTCGAGTTCACGAGCTCTAGCTTTCCCAAAACATAGAGCGTCCGTCTGACCAGGACGGTCACATTGACGAAGGAGAAGACCTCTCCTTGAGGCACCGTGAGGTCAAGGTAATCGATGTCATATCCGCTGCGTGATGGTCCTATGTGACCTCCAGATCCTCCAGCTGCCGCATGGAAGGAGGTGGTGATGAGCAGGACCAAGAGGACCAGGTACAGCGATGATCTCACGCTATAAATACGAGCTTGTTAAGATTTATAATTTGTTGTTGAAGGTCATCATCTGGTCAGTGGTCCCGAGAGGCTACGACCCATATCGGTCAGCCCATAGATGATGAACCTGCCGTCCCTCTCTCCCTTCACGACCCCCGCGGTCTCCAGCTTCCTTAGATGGAACGAGAGGAGGTTAGGGGCCATCCCCGTGATGTGGCAGAGCATCCCCGGTGTCATCTTCGAGAAGTTCAGGAAATAGAGTATCTCTATCCTGGACCTTGCCGAGAGCAGGGAATAGACGTTCTCGAGCCTTGAGAGGACGCCCTCATCGGGCCTGTACCTCTTCAGACCGTCCAAACCCCCGTACTCCTCGAGCTCCCCGGATAGGTCCTGTGGCAGGTCACATCCGTTCATGATGAGGCAAGAAAGGGTCGATTATTCAATCTTTCCATGCCCTATGGCCATGGAACGGAGCGCTGAATGGAGGAAGAGCCTCATTGAGGCCTCCCATGCTCTGTATGAGCCCTTCTCCAGGGCCAGGGAGAGCGCTCTTGGCTCTATCTCGAAATCTATGTCCTTGTAATGGACGTCCATCAGTACCAGGCCAGTTGGGGGCATTGTCACTATCCTGTTCTTCGAACCCAGGGATGTGGGTCTTGCATCACCTCCCCTCAACAGGTCCGAAATGACCTCTTTTTCGATCTCCCCTCCCGAGCAGGCTAAGGCCCCCCCCACCATCCTCCTCACCTGCTGCCATAGGAAATGTGACCCTATTATGTCAACTGCGTACATCTCCCCGGAGCCTGTTAGATCGACCACATCCGTCCGTTCGATGACGGTGGTCGTGTCCTTTCCCTCCTCCTGCTTGCAGAAGTGGACGAAATCATGTTCTCCGACATAGAGGGAGAGCACCTCCCTCATCAAAGGGGCATCCTTCCTAGCGAGCTCGTCCGGTCTCAGATGGTACCTGTACCATCTGCTACTTGCCCACCTCATGTTCTGGTTCTCCCGTACCTTACCAGATGCATAGCACCAGATACCGTCCAGGTTCCCATTGATGGCCGCCATCACAGGACCGATGTCCTTATCGGTCGTAAGGGCTAGGACGTTCCCCAGTGCAGATACTCCAGCATCCGTCCTTGAGGCGAACTCCACGGGCCACCCATCCCCCGACGCCAATCTCATGTCCCTGAGCGCCCATCCTACTGCCCCTTCCACCGAGAGCCTGTCATCCGGACCCTGCCTCTGGCTCCCGTGGAACATGGTCCCGTCATATGCCAATTTCACCGCATACCTCATCAGGCATGGTGAGGACGGTGAAGCACATATACCTTTAGATGATAGAGGTGTCCGTGGAACCGATGGACCCTATCAGGTCGGAAGGCAGGACCTATGCCATACTGGTCGAGCCAAAGTACCAGGGCAATATAGGGTCCGTGGCACGCTGCGCCCGCAATTTCTCCCTTGACGGATTGATACTCGTCAACCCACCGCCTTTGGAGGACGAGGCCTATGCCTATGCCATGCACGGCAAGGGGATGCTGCTCAACGCTGTTACCGTCAGCACCTTCCAGGAGGCGGTCTCCATGGTGGATAGCTCAGTAGGCTCCTCGGGCATATCGGATTCGGCCGAAAGGTGCTACCAGAGGAACCCTATGACCCCGGAGGAGATGGTCAGATGGGCCAGGAGGGCCCCGGGCAGTATAGGTATCGTCCTTGGCAGGGAGGACAAGGGGCTCCTGAGGGAAGAGCTCGAACGTTGCGACCTTCTGGTAACGGTCCCGGCGGACCCGGGCTATCCCGTTCTGAACCTATCGCATGCGGCCTGTCTCCTCTTCTACGAGCTCTACAAGGCCAGGGGCTCGGGCCATTCAAGGAACGCAAGGGGGATATATAGAAGGGAGAAGGAGGTCCTCCTGGAGCATTACGATAAGCTGATGCATGCATCCGGCGTCCCTCCTCACAAGGTGCCCATATCCAGGACCAATTTCAGAAGGATGATAAGCAGAGCGACCCTGAACTACAGGGAGTTCAATTCCCTCATGGGGACCTTCTCAAGGGCCATGGACTACAAGAGGGAGCGTTCACCTTTCAGAAAGGACCCTAAGGGGACCGGAACCAAGACCGAAGAGGACGCCTGAGGCCCTAAGGCCTCATCTTCCAGGCGGTACAGGTCCGGCCTGTATGGGCTGCTGGTTCGTTGGATAGCCGTAGAGCGGTGCGGCACCCGGCGCCGGCCCCGAGGGCCTGAACCTCACCCTGGGAAGGTCTGGATGGGCTATGAACGCCTCTTTCTTCCTGTTCTTGGAGCTCACAGCTAGGACCACGATGATGACGAGCACCACAAGGCCAATCATCACGAGAACGAGCATGGGTCCGGCAAGGGATTCCAACCAACCGACCCTGCCTTTCTCCGTATCACCTTCATCGGGGATGTCAACGATGAGCTGCACCGACTGGGCAGAGCTCGCAAGGGCCATGTCGACGACCGTGACCTCTATGGAATACTCCCCCTTCTTGAGCTGACCCACGTCCGGGAGCAGTATGGAATATACCAGGTCCCCCGCGGCCTCGTCGGGAGGGTTCCCGTCATCCTTGAGCTCCTGCCCGGAGAGGTAGCCGACGGTGGAGAGGTCAGCAAGGACGTACTTTATGTCCGAGGCTCCGTCGGGATCGGAGACCTCAGCCCTGAGGACGAACTGGCCGTCCCGGTTCTCGGTGTTGACCACATTGGGTACGACCTCCATGAACATGATGGACGGGGCTTTGTTCTGCTGGGAGCTGACGACCCGTATCTCCAATTCCCTGGTGGAGTAGGCGCCCTTGCTGTCCATCACCATGGCCGTGACCTTATCGGTCCCGGGCAGGTCCGGTGCCTTGTAGGTTGCCGTATCGCTCGACCCGGTCACGGAACCAAGGAGGGCGCTATAGGAATAGGTGATCGGGTCGCCGTCAAGGTCCTTTGCCGAAACGGTCAGGACCGCGGTGCCACCTGTCCTCACCTGGGTAGGGCTGGCCTTGAACATAGTGATCTCGGGGGGCCTGTTGGGAGGCCCTTCGAGCACCGATACATCTGCGGACCTGTCCGCAGAGGCCCCGCTTGGATCGGAGACCTTGAACGTCAGCGAATATGACCCGGGAGACACTGGAGCGGTCCATTGCCAGACCGGGCCGGTCCCCTCCACCTTACCGCCGGTCGCGGTAAGTGCGTAGTTCAGTGGCTCTTCATCAGGGTCCACTGCCTGGAGCTCTATTCTGCAGACCGAGCCTACCGTCACGGTGCTGGGCGATATCTCGATGTCCTTGATCTCCGGACCGGTGTTCGCTCCGGTCCAGACCTTTCCCGACCTGACCGATTCGTAAGCATCGAGCGAGCCCCAGCCGTAGCGGACATCGAACCTGTCGGAGAGCGTAGGGCTCGAAGGTGTCCCCATGGCCTCGGAACTGCGGTGGATGATGAGCTTCAAGGGGTTCTTCCCCTGTGAGGGAGCTATCTCGGGGCGGGCCTGTAGCATGAGCGCGGCGACCCCGGCGACATGGGGAGCGCTGAAAGAGGTCCCTGAGCCGGATGTCCAACCATTGGCGGCCTGTAATGTGGAGAGGCTGGAATAAGCGGCGAACTCGATATTGACACCGGGGGCCGACACGTCCGGTTTGAGCTCGTCATAGGGGTCGTTGTCCCCGTCTGACGTCCTTGGCCCGTATGTGGATTGGTCCCAGCTGAGATCGTCATCCCTGTCAATGGTATTGGCATCGTCCAGGCCGGAAACTATTACAGACCGGTCCGGCCAGGATGTCTCGGTCTGGTCCTCGTATGACGAGGCGGAGTTCCCTGCGGATTGGACGACCACAACTCCCTCACCGACCGTGGTATTGATCGCATTGTAGAGGGCTCCGCCCTCCGCCCCAATGGCAACGCTGAGCGATACGACCTGGACCCCCTTGCAGGGTCCTGGCCAGTCCGTCTCCCTGTTGTCAAGGCACCACTGAAGGGCATCGAGCAGGTTCTGGGATGCAGGTATTATTCCGGACGGCCTGGTCGCAAGGACCTTGAGGTCTATGAG
This sequence comes from Thermoplasmatota archaeon, assembly GCA_025457865.1. GTDB lineage: Archaea > Thermoplasmatota > Penumbrarchaeia > Penumbrarchaeales > Penumbrarchaeaceae > JALOTP01. The sequence goes on from JALOTP010000035.1 coordinate 17,577, forward strand.
CCCAGCTCCGGGAGCGACTCCGGGCCTGATCCCATCAGCGTCGCCCCTGCCCAATGCGACGGAGGCGACAGCGGTCCCGTGGCCCACCCTGTCATCAGGGTCATAGGACCCGTCCCTCGGGCTCAGCGGCGTGTCAGGCAGGGTGAAATCGGCGCCTGCCACGAAGGCCCCCCGGAAGGTGATGTGTTCGTTATCGACCCCAGAATCGAGGATGGCTATGGTCACACCCGTTCCGTTGTAGCCCATGTCCCTTGCGGTCTTGGGGGAATAGACGGAGGAAGGAGCGGACCTGACAGATGCGGAGGAAACGTCAAGGTGAGGGACGACCTCCCTCTGGAGCTCTATGACAGAGACGGACCCTTTGAAAAGAGCATCCCTTGCCTCCGTTATGGAATGGAACCTGACGGAACAGATAGGTGCTATGCTGTACGAACGAAGTACCTCTGCTCCGCATGCCTCAAGCTCCTGTGCTAGGGTTCCGACCTCGGCCCCGGGCATTGCATGGACGAAGGCCATGAAGGGAGCGTCACCGGGAAGGTCCGATAACGCATCATCGAGCCCGTCACCATCATGATCGAACGCCCGGGCAGGACGTACCATACCATCGACCTCCATTCCATCGCTCCCGAGGGCAGAAGCCAACTGGGCGATGGAGAGCAGGGCGATTACAGGCAGAAGAAGACAGTATCTCATAACAAACCCTCCATTTGGACCCTTTTACCGGGACCATCACGACATGTACCTCTTGTCCACCACTAGGGACCTGATACGGATTATCTTGCTCTGCGTTATCTGGACATAGGTGTCCCCGTAGATACCGCCCTCGACATCCTGGGGGTAGGTGAAGATGGTGGGAGCAGAGGGCCCCCTTTCAATCTCCCTAGGTCTTAGTGCGGTCTGCGGGGGGGCTATGGGACCGGGTCCAGGTCCTGCCACCGGGGTGAAACGAGCCTGGGCGCTTCCCGTGACTGGCCCGGCACCAAGCGGTGCCGCTCTGGGGATCTGGGACCTGTCCGGTGCAGGTCCCTCTTCGCTCCTCCCCTTAAGGAGGTCACTGAACATCAGGGCCCCGAAGACGACCATCAGGACCACTGCGATGATCAACCTCACAAGGGGTGATAGGATAGTGTCCAAGACCTTGCCGTAGGCCTCTATGAAATAGGGCGCAAGGATCATGGCCCCGATATATATGAGATAGAGGACCACGAGCGCGGCCGAGAGCAGGGGCATCTGGAACCCACCCGATGGCCGTTGCTGCGGGATGGGAGACCTGGACTGTTGTCCATCGAGCGGAACGTACGGCATGGCCCTTCTCCATAGGGCCTATTCAATCTTAAATATTTCCAAATTGCGGCCAAGCAGCTGGACAGGGTCCGAGCGGTGAAAACGATTAATAGCACCTTCAAGGATTAGGCCGCTCGATGTCACCGGAACTGACCGCTGCTTCCATACTGCTGGACCTTGTCCGGACCATAGTCATACTCCTTCCGGCAATGACCGCTAACACCTTCGCTCCGTTCCTGGGGGGAGGGACACCGGTGGACCTCGGCAAGGCCCGCCCGGACGGCAGGAGGTACTTGGGGGACGGCAAGACATGGAGGGGTTTCATAGGGGGCTCGGCATGTGCTGCCCTCCTTGGGATGCTCCTCCTCATTGCTATGCACCTTTCAGGGTTCAGGGACGTTGACAGCTCGCTTTGGGGGTCCTATCCCCTCAACATGGTCCTGATAGCATTCATGGCCACCGGCTCTCTGGTCGGCGATATGATCGGCAGCTTCATCAAGAGGGCCATTGGCCGGCCGAGGGGGGCCAGGACCTTCCTTCTGGACCAATGGGACTATGTTCTTGGCGCAGCCCTGTTCATCCTCCCGTTCTACCCCTGGTGGTTCAGGACGTTCGTGGCCGATCATCACTGGATATCCTTGGTGCTCTTCCTCGTAGTGGCCTATTTCGCCCACGTCGTTGCCAACAGGATAGGCTACTGGATAGGGGTGAAGAAGGAGCCTTGGTAGCCCAATGCTTATATACTGTCCAGGCACCTGACCGTCCAGGGGATGGCATGCCGCGATGGGAGGTCCACCTCACAACAGGCCTGGGAGCGTCCATACTGATATCGTTCGGTCTTCTTATGGGCGTTTATGATAGAGGCGGCATGACAAACGTCCTCTCGGCCGCCGGTAGATACCTGCTCCCGTTATCCCTGGGCACCCTGGCACTGCTGGCAGGGTCGGTCCTTCCAGACCTTGACGGAAGGGGCATGGTCAGGTGGTTCGTGGGACCTTTGGCGGGAGCCATGGCACTTGTTCCGCCCCTGGCAGGAAGGATGTTCAGCGGCAATGTGTCAGGTGGTCTGGATTTCCTCTATGGTCCTGGGGCAAGGTTGTTCCTCTTCTCATGCGCGGTCGGATACATGATGCTCCTGGTCCCATTCGAGCACAGGGGTTTCCTTCATTCCCATAGGGCAGCCCTCATATTCGGGACCGTTTGGGGAGGATACCTTCTGTTCCATCCGTTCTTTGACCCCGTCGGTCCGTTCCTTGCTGGGGCCATGGGATATCTGGGGTACTCCTGGCATCTGGCGCTCGATGGCAAGCTCTGACCTCTGGCAGATGGACCATAAGGACGGTATTGTCAGACCTTTTCAACAATTATAAATACGGCCTCTCGAATGAAGGACCCGCTCTTCTATAACAGGATAAAGGTGCATTATCATGACCAATGAACCGGAGAAGTTGAAAACTGGCACTACCACGCTCGGAATGGTCTGTACTGATGGGGTCGTTATGGCCACCGAGCACAGGGCCACGATGGGGACCCTGATAGCCCACACCGATACGCAGAAGCTCTTCAGGATAGACGACCATATCGGCCTTACGACCGCAGGGTTGGTCGGTGATGCCCAGCTTTTATCCAGGTACATAACCGCCGAGGCAGAGCTCTACCGCCTAAAGAGGGACGCTCCCATGAGCATCAAGGCGGTCGCGACCCTGACAGCGAACATCCTTTCCGGAAGCAGGTACTACCCCTACTGGGTCCAGCTCCTGCTTGGGGGCTGGGATGCCGAGGGCGGTCATGTCTATTCACTGGATGCGGCCGGCGGGTCGATCCCGGACAGGTTCGTTGCCACCGGGTCCGGTTCACCCTATGTTTACGGCGTCCTTGAGGACAACTACAAGGACGGGTTGAAGAGCGACGAGGGCGTTGACATAGCCATAAAGGCCCTCACAGCTGCGATGAGGAGGGATGCCGCATCCGGGAACGGAATGGACATCGTCATCATAAACAAGGATGGCTGGCAGCCCGTCTCCGCAAAGGACCTAGAGAAGAAGAAGCAAAAATTAAATATAAAATGAGACGATAACGCCTTAGAGGCAGGATCGGCCTGCTTTACATGATTCAGCTCGGCTTTTTAAGTGTCATATTGAACGGCGCCGTACAGGATTCTCGAAGTTCTGGTCAGCCCCTTCACGAGCAGCATGTCAAGCATTTAGCGGTCGATGTCCAAAGCAACATACCCTTGAACGGGGAGTGCAGAGATGAGTTATGAGAACCTGATAAAGAGGATAAGGACCGAGATAGAGACCCTTGTCCCTGAAGGCATCGAGATAACCGGTATAGATTTCGAAGGACCGGTAGTTGTCATCCAGACGAAGAACCTGGACGAGTTCGTTTTCGATTCGAACCTAGTGCGAAAGATCGCCCAGGGCCTGAAGAGGAGGGTGGCGATAAGGCCGCACAATTCCCTTGTGAGGGACGTCAACGAAGCGAGCGAGATTATCAAAAGGACCATTCCGCCCGAAGCAAGGATAACCGACGTCTCGTTCAACCATGATTCGAACGAGGTGACCATAGAGGCCCTCTCTCCGGGGCTTGCCATAGGCAAGCACGGGTCCAACTTGAACGAGATCAAGAGGAAGACCGGCTGGGCCCCGCTGGTCGTGAGGACCCCGCCCATAGAGAGCCGGAGCGTCAAGGATATTAGGTCATATCTGAAGGACCCGGAGATAACGGAGAAGAGGAAGGAGTTCCTCAAGAGGGTGGGCAGGCGGATATTCCGGGACACACCCGACGAGGAGAATTGGGTCAGGACCACGAGCCTTGGCGGGTACAGGGAGGTGGGCAGGTCATGCCATATGCTCACGACCCGGAACTCCAAGGTGATAGTGGATGTCGGGGTCAACGTCGGTTCCAATGACGGTCATGCCCCTTACCTCCAGCTGTCGGAGGTCCAACCATTCGAATCCATAGATGCAGTCGTGATCACCCATGCCCACCTGGACCACTCCGGGCTGGTACCGCTCCTGTTCAAGTACGGATATGACGGCCCCATCTACTGCACACCGCCGACAAGGGACCTCATGGCGCTCCTCCAGCTCGATTACATCAAGGTGGCCGTTGCGGAGGGGAAGAGACCACCATACGAGTCCAAACATGTCCAGGACGAGATCCTGCACACCATAGCCATACGCTATAACGAGACCACCGATATCGCCCCCGATGTGAGGCTTACCCTCCACAATGCAGGCCACATCCTTGGGTCCTCATCCCCCCACTTCCACATAGGTGACGGCCTATACAACATAGTCTATTCGGGGGACATAAAGTTCGAACGGACATGGCTGTTCAACTCCGCCACCAACAAGTTCCCGAGGATAGAATCGCTCATCATGGAATCCACCTACGGGGGCAAGAGGGACTTCCAGCCCACAAGGAAGGAGGCCGCCACCCAGCTCAAGATGATCATGAAGAGGACACTGTCCCGGGGCGGGAAGATAGTGATACCCGTGTTCGCGGTCGGCCGTTCCCAGGAGGTCATGATAGTCCTTGAGAAGCATATGAAGACCGGACAGGTGCCCAGGTGCCCCATCTACCTCGATGGCATGATCTGGGAGGCGACCGCCATCCATACCGCATACCCGGAATACCTGAACAACCAGCTCCGGACCCAGATCTTCCAGAGGAACGAGAACCCGTTCCTCTCCGACTATTTCCAGAAGATAGATTCCAGGGAGATGAGGAGCAGGGTGCTCTTCGACCCCGACCCCTGCATCGTCCTTGCCACCTCTGGTATGCTCAACGGCGGCCCCGTGATGGAATATTTGAAGAACTGGGGGGCCGACCCAAGGAACTCGCTGGTCTTCGTCGGCTATCAGGCCGAGGGAACGCTGGGCAGGAAGATACAGAAAGGGCTTACTGAGCTGGTCATATCGGATAAAGGCCAGCCGATGTCCGTGTCCCTCAAGTGCTCGGCCGAGACCATAGACGGTTTCTCCGGTCACTCCGACCGAAAGCAGCTCATCAACTACATATCCACCATGGAACCCAAGCCGGACAGGATCATCATCAACCACGGTGACGAGGGCAAGGAGCAGGACCTGGCATCATCGCTCCACAGGAAGTACGGCATATCAACGTCCATGCCCATGAACCTCGAGACGATAAGGCTGAAGTGAGACCTGCTATAGGAGCAATGAGATAAGCGTCAGTACCATGAGACCGCCACCGAAAAGACAGAGGAGGAGGCCGCCAACCTTCCTCACATCGTCCCTCTGCATCCTCCTTCCCATCTCGGACGATAGCGCCCCAAGCGCTATCAAAGGGACCGTGAGGCCGATGGAATATGCGAACATGGATATTGCTCCGACCAGGGCACCGCCCGGTATGCTGTCCATCTCGATCCCAAGATAGGAGGCGGTCGCCAGCACTGCGGCCGAGGCCTCGGATACGCATACGGTGGATACCAGCGTACCCGCCCCGAACATGAAGAAGCCTTCCCCTCTTGTGCTGCGGCGGCCCGATCGTGAAAGGAGCATCTCCATGATGGAGCGCCTCCTTGGACGACCGCATCCGTCCTTGCAGGCCCCCGTTCCCCTTATGAAGGATATCCCGGAAAGGAGCATTATGGCGCTCAGGAGGAGATAGACAACGGTCCTTAGGACCATGGACCCTTTCAGGTCCCCGCGAGCTCCCAGTGAGCCCCCTGCGATGCCGGCAATGGCCCCGAGCCCTGTGAGGAGCAAGGTCCGTGGAAGGGAGAAGAGCAGCGCCAGTAGGACCCCTTTTCCGGCCCCCCGGCCCCCTTCCGCAAGCCTGAGGATGAACAGTGGGCCGCAGGTCAGATTGCATATGGTGAGACCCTGGAACACCCCGAGGAGGAAGAGGAGCAGGAGCAGAAGAAGGGTGCTTTCCAGTCAGAGGCCTCCAACGGCAGCAGGGCAGAGCGGTGTGATAGCTTTTCTGGTATGGACGCTACCAGAACACGAACGTCCCGTAGATGAGGAGATGTCCCAATAGGAACATCAGAATTGAGCCCCCGTTCAGTGGAGGGAGGCCCGCGTGCGCCTTTCCCTTTAGGACGAACCCTATGAGGACGGCATATCCCATCAACATCCCAGCCAGCGTGAGGATGGCCACTCCGAGGTTGGGGGGTATGAAGCCA
>JALOTP010000036.1 GCA_025457865.1 Thermoplasmatota archaeon
TAAAAGACATTGTAGTTCGTGTGAGAATATGGAAGTCTCAATGACCACGATATCCCAAAACGGTCAGATCGTCATTCCTAGCGGTATCAGGAAAGCACTTCACATCAAGGTCTCGGAGAAGTTCATCGTATTCGGGGAAGGAGATACGATCGTGATAAAGAGATTGAGCGATGCATCGCTCAGGAATGAGTTCTTGGAGCTAATGGACAATTTCACTTTCGCCTTCGAGGGGGCCGGGATCGATAAAAAGGATGTCGAGGATGAGATCGCCAGCCATCGAATGGAGAAGAGGCGGTCAAGTGCGGGTGGCATTGGACACTAATGTTCTGATATCCGCTGTCGGATGGGACGGTAACGAAAGGAAGGTCATCGAAAAGGTCTTGAACGGGGAGGTGACCCTTATCATAGGTGATGAGGTGCTCGATGAGTTCCACGAGGTGGTCCAGAGGCAGAAATTCTCATTCATCGACCGGGGCAAGCTCGAGCAATTCATTCTGCTCCTCACACATTTTTCCGAGATCGTCCATCCGAAGGAAAAGGTCGGCTTGATCACAGATGACCCTGATGATAACAAGGTCCTGGGATCCTACCTTGAGGGAATGGCAGATATAATTCTAACAGGGGATGAACACCTGCTCAAGTTGAGGACGTTCGAAGGCAGACCGATCATGAAGCCGGCTCGGTTCCTTAAGGTCCTGTGCGAATGATGGGTCCTATGGATCACTTCAGGTTCTCGGGGTTCAGGCCCTTCAGCTCACCCAGGACGAACATTCCGTCCTTCCTTACGAGTACATCATCGAAGTAGAGCTCCCCGCCGCCCCATTCCTTGGTCTGGATGAGGACTATGTCCCAGTGCACCTTGGAGCGGTTCCCGTTGAACGCCATATCATAGGAGTTGCCCGGGGTGAAGTGTATGGACCCCGCTATCTTTTCGTCGAAGAGGGTATCCAGCATCGGTCTTGTCACGAAAGGATTGACCCCTATAGCGAACTCCCCGACGTACCGTGCCCCTTCGTCGGTATCGAATATCCTGTTCATGGCATCCGTGTTCGATGATAAGGCCTTGGTCAACTTCCCGTCCTTGAATGTCAGCTTGATGTCGGTGAAGACCTTTCCGTCATAGAGGGTCTTGGTATTGTAGGATATGGTACCGTTAACGGAATCCTTTACAGGTGCCGTGAAGACCTCCCCATCGGGGATGTTCAATCCGCCATCGCATTTTATGACAGGTATGCCCTTGATGGAAAAGCTCAGGTCGGTCCCGGGAGCGACTATCCTCACCCTGTCGGTCCTCTTCATCAGATCGACGAGCGGGTCCATGGCCTTCGACATCCTGTCGTAGTCCAGGCAGCACGTATCGAAATAGAAGTCCTCGAAGGCCTCAGTTGACATCTCCGCCAGCTGCGCCATGGAAGGGGTAGGCCATCTCAGGACCACCCATCGGGTCTTTGGGACCCTCCAGTTGATGTGGACAGGCCCCCACCACTGCTCTTTGTAATGGGCCATCCTCTCCGCTGGAACGTCTGAGCTCTCAGTGATATTATATGACCCCCTCATACCGATGTAAGCGGCCGCTCTCTTCATCTTCAGGAGCTCGACCTCCCCGTACAAGCTCATTGTTGCCTCATCGCAGCCCATGTAGAGCTTTCGAAGCACCCTTGAGCTCTTCTGGGAGACGAGCGGTATGGCCCCGGCCTTGTAGGTCCTATCGACCAGGAGCTCCACCATCTCCGCAGGTATGTCGAAAGCTTCTATGTAAACGACCTCACCAGGTTTGAGCGCCGTAGAATGGCCTATCAGAACGTCTGCGAGCTTCTCCATTCTCCTATCGAACATTGGCATCACCTGAGCATGGAGCCCACTCATCGTATAAATCGTTTGAGAGGTATTCTATGAACCTCCAAAAAAGTATTTTTAATATAAACTATTTAAATAAAATCAAAAAAAAGTGGGGCACCGGCACCGGGTCCGGTGCCCCCACCCACCCTGCCCGCTCAGGAGCACCTGGGCCAGCGGTGGGGATGCATGTTTATGAGGCGGTACCAGATGCTGACAACGGTCTCATCCTTACCCCCTTGGATGCTTTCCATCGTTTTTCACCTCCTTTTTTGGAAAAAGACCGATGGAAACCCGGTAAGACTAGCGCTACCTTGATATAACCCATAATTCCATATCTTATCCGAGGATCCAAGGCTTCCTTCCCTCCGTGCTGTCGAGGACATTAGGGAGGGAAGCCTCCTCGACCTTTTTCTCTGATAGGACCATTGACCTGGTATATTTAAAAAGGCTTCTGAACAAGGTTTAGGTCCAAAACAGGGGTATTTAATGATTGCGTTGGGAATGTGAAGCTCCTGTTCTTGAGTGTTGGTCAATACCTGTCCCAGACCAGCTCGAAACCGAGCCCTCTGAGCCTGTCCCTTTCCTGCTGGACATTGGAAAGATGGACCTCATCCCCCTTGAACAGCCTTACGACCCTGAACGGGTCCTCCAACTTATCCCCCCGGTCGGTCCTTATGGAATAGACCAGGACCCTGCCTGGGGCTTGAAGCCTCTCGGACGCTCTGTCAGACCCGGGCCCATGGAGGAAGATCTGGACAGATCTACAGCCCAGTGATTCGATCAAAGCGGACAATAGGTCCAGGTCCATGGACCTGTCGGGCAGGTCCATCCCATAGGCGTCGAAGCTCCCGTCGAGCAGGACCAGGCAATCCTTTCGGTCGACCGAACGGTGACCGATGGTCCTGAAAGCCTCCTCGATGTTCATGATGGTCGGCTCCCTGTCAGAGTAGGGGCCCCCCCTCATTGCTAGAAGAATGATGTCCGATGGTCCAATGGAGCCGTTGCATGTGAGGGCCTCATAGAGAAGGACAGCATCCCTGCTGGATAGGGCCGACCTTTCCATCCTGTGGAACGAAATGAGCAGGGCTGCCTTCTTGATGTAGGTTGTCATTCGGTCACAGACCCGTAGATGTACTGATTCAGCTGAGGTCCTGTGTATTTAAAAAAGAGGATGGGTCTTTCTGTACTTTTTTAAAGGGTATATATTAAATTTTGCAGTTTTTCATCCCCCTTTCCCAAAGCTCTCTCCATCAGTTCGTTCCTATAGGTGTTCAGGGTGAGGATCGACGGGAGGGGAAAGGCGACCTTGCCACAGTTACGGTAATGCATTACGGCCTGTTTGGACCGCCCCCTGTCAAGTTCGACCAGGGCCATCTGGAACTCCGTGTAGGAGATGAGTTCCAGCATCGAACGATTCTCAAAGAGGCTCTTCGTTCGCTTCAGGTAGCTCATGGACAGGTCGTGCTTTCCATTATGGAGGGATAGCTTAGAGAGATCAAGGAGCACCCTTGCTTCGGCCAGCTGGGACCCGGCCTTGAGGGCTGACCTTCTTGCACTGAGCAGGTCCTCTTCGGCGGCCTCTATGTCCCCGAGCTTGAGATAGGACATGCCCCGCAGATCATAGGCCCTGGATGCGAGCAAGGGGAGGGCCATGGAATCGAACGCCACAATGGACTGCGCGAAGTGGTCCACCGGGACAAGGGAGTTGAGATGGTTGACCTTGATGAACGCCCCCATAAGGTCCAGAAGGGCGGCATGGACCTCGCTCTTTGTCTCCTTTCCCATCTCCTCGACCTCTTTCAGAGCATCGAGCGGCCTACCGTACTTCAGGAGGACCGTTGCACGGTCCATTGTCAGGATGAGCCTCTGGTCCGCAGACATCTCCTCTGCGTTCGATCGAAGGTGATCATGTATCAATAGGGCATCATCGGAACGCCCCATCCTCATCTTCGCCTCCGCAAGTAGGAGGAGGGCATCTTCGCATCCCTTCTCCAAGAAGGCCGAACCGAGCATCCTCCTATCCACGTTGCCGTAGAGAGATGCGTTGAACAGCTGGTCGGGAAAGGACCTGCTCCTGCCGTTCAGCCATGGCTTTTCCATGGTGGTAAGCACATTGATGAGATTGGTATCGTCCCTGGACATCTCGCTCAGAGTGAGGAACGTTACCAGGTCGAAGGAAGGATTGTGGTTATAGAGATTGAGGAAGAAGACCTTCTCTATAGGGTCTATGAGGCGGCCCAGTACATCGTTCAAAGGGACAGAGCCTGCGATATTATGGTTCTTTTCTGTGAGGGTCCTATCTTTCAGAATGGTCCTGGTCCTGTGGACCTTTGACCGTCCGGTCCGTGTCAGTTTAATCAATCCCTTGATTTCCTTTGCGAACCTCTTCTTCCTGCGGTCTATGTACCCAGACATCTTCAATCTGCAGAGATACAGATTGATGGTCGGGTCGGACACAACAAGAGCGTTTCCGAGCTGGGTTCGAGTTGTCCGAGCATCGCTCCTGTCCTCCAGGATAAGGAATAGAGAATAGAGGACCAAGGACTCCCTATCCAATCTCTTCATTGGACCACCATCGTTAATCCAAACCTGATATTGTTATGAGATGGTTCCCTATAAAAGGTAATCGGTTCTCGAGAATCGGGAAAGGCTTGACAGCAGGCATCCTTGTGAGGGGGCCTATAGGTCCAAGGCCCCCCTAGTTCAGCAACTGATGATCGCCTAGCAGCATTTCGGCCAGTGGCAGGGGTACCTGTTCGTGAACCGATACCAGACGCTCACCATTGATTCTTCCATTCCCCTTGGCATGAGCTCCATCGTTTTTCGCCTCCTTTTTTTTCGGAAGAAGACCGAAGGCACCCCGACGGCAGCTCTGCTGCTATGATATACTCCAATCGTATATCGCTCGAGGGTCCAAGGCCCCCCTCCCCCCGTGCTGTCGAGGACACAGGGGAGCGGCGCCTCCTCGTTCTTTTTCCTTGATAGAGCATTGGGGGGGTATGTTATTAAAGCCTTCCCGGTAAGATGTACGTCCATTTCAGTGGTATATAAATATTTACTAATAATTCTATGGCTTAAAAGTTAAAAAAAAAAAAAAGAGATCATTAACAAGGTGGGTTCTGAACACAATTTGCAGATATCACCGGTGTCTGAATACCATTTAGTCTATTTTTTTCTTCACAGAATGCTTGTTTGAAGGTCATACCCATCCCGATCCAGGGAGCTATATTGAATTGGTCATACCCACCTGGTGGTATGGTTTCAGTTGCGCTCATCGAACTCATAACACACCGGTCCGGTCTCAACAAGGGGGTGATTGCCAATTCCGATTTGTTACCTCGTATCTCTATGTTACAATGACCAGCAGGATAATGGTCATACTGATCTATCCAATTCTTCATATCAACAAATGGTACAAAAAACTCAGGATTACCATTCCCACTGAAATCGAACTTTCCAGGTAGCGGATTTTCCTGAGAGAAATCATCCACCATGATCCAAATGCAATCGGAATCACCTGCTAGAAAGGCTTCCTGGCTATAGTTGAAACACCCCATCCTCAGAATATCATATCTACAGTCACCTGCGTAAGTATATCCCTTTTGGTTCTCTATCAATTTCACCTGGACCTCTGATGAGGCCCAGACCTTCACAATATAACCCTTCAGTTCGGCGTTCACAATATGGGAAAGAAGGATGTTGAAATCTGCAGCAACTAATGGCTTATGTGTCCAGATGAAAGCGGCTTTCTTTAAAGTACCAGATGCACATCCAGATCCAGACTTTAATAGTTGGTTCGCTGAAGAATATAGATTCGTTTCAATTCTGGATAATCTATATTCGATGTTATATACTCTCTTTAATAGCAATTTATGCTTCTTTATATAATAATTTATCCAATTTAATATCTTTATAATAGGGTCGGGTTTCCCCGGTTTTTTGCCCTCTTCGCCTCCCATCGGGGAATCTGGTATATCATCATAGCTTGGGATTTCCAGATCTTTCATACCGCAATTTCCGTGGTCTACCGTAACATAGTTTTGGTCACACATCTTTTCACCGTCCCCCCATCCCAGTATGCTAAAAAAAAAGCAAGTATATAAAAGAAGACCATTTAATCCATAGGTTATTTTCACCTTTATATAAGATTTTCTATATCAGCGAACCCTTTTTCCATCGCCCTTTTAATAAAACCATCTCTGTACATTGTCTTTTCTTCAGGTGAGGGTAGAGGGAACGATATAGTATTGCTGAGATTGAAATGCTCCAAAGCATGCTCAAGGTCTCCCTTCTCCAATTCCAGGAGGGCGAGATTGAGCTCGACATTGGCTATACCGTCGTAATCGCTGTAATCCATGAATATCTTCTTGGCCTTGTTCAATTGTGAGATCGCTAATTTGAAGTTCCCCTTCATCATGTTGATATCTGCAAGGTTTGGGAGGACCTTTGCCTCAAGGTATTCGCTCTTTGCCTCCTTGCCGAACTTTCTGGCCTTGTTCCAGTCCTCCTCAGCATCCTTGTAGTTCTCGGCTATGAAATTGGCCACACCTCTGTTATTGTATGTGATTCCTAAGAATAGGGGCATTGCAAAAGAGTTGAAGGAGGAGATGGCAGACCTGTAATACTCCTTGTATTCCTTCCTCTCCCCGCTCATGAACAGAGCCTGGCCTTTGAGCATCTTAAGGAATGCAACATAGATCTTATTGTCGATGGTATCTAGGAGCTCGTCCAGCGATTCCATCAGTTCATCGTACTTCCTATCCTTACGGAGGATTTGCAACTGGTCTGTCTTGATGATGAACCACTGGTTCTGGGTGAGGTCGGTCCTGCTGGTGAGGAGGTATTCGTGGATCATCTTGACCTCCTCCAACTTACCCATTTTCTGCTTTGCCTTGGCAAGGACGAGAAGAGCGTCAATATCGTCCCTCTTCCAGCTATCGCTTTTAAGCATCTCCTTGTCAATCTTCCCATAGAGCGAGGTGTTGAAATAGGTCTCAACGAAGGATTCATTCCTTATGCCGCATGGGTTCGGCTGCATGTCGCAGAATGCGTTGAGAAGGTTGGTCTGCTCCTTGGATATCTTGAACGTATTGAGGACCATGGGCAGGTCGAAGAACTTGTTCTGTGTGTAGAGGGAGAGGAAGAATATCTTCTCCAGAGGCTCATTGATCCGACCCAATATGGTGCTGACCTGGATACAGCTTGGGATATTGTGCCTCTCCTCGGTCAATAGGAGCCCATCAATGGTCCTTTGGACCCTTATTACCTCTTCCCTCCCCGTATCGGTGATGGAGGAGTTGCTCAGGACATCGCTCTTGTACTTCAACCTCTTCCGTACCAGGAATCCCTTGGAAGAGAGCCTGGACATGTAGAGGTCGAGAGTGCTGTCAGAGATGCCCATGGCGCTGGTCAAACGGTCCTTTGAATGCGCCCTCTTCTCCTCGGGCAGCTTCTCTATGAGGTTTATTGCATAGAGGACCAGAGATTCCCTGTCCAGCTTCAAGTCTTACCAACCCCCATCAAAAAGCAGGGTTGATATTGTACAATTTATTATAAATAGGTTATCAAAACCAAAAAAAAATAGGCCAACCGTCCGAAAACGGCTGGCCAGATATCGAATCTATGTTATGCTTTGCTCAATAGTCCATGTCCTCTCCGCCGCCCATACCGCCCATGCCGCCCATACCGCCCATGCCGCCGGGTCCCTTTGGCCCGCCCTTGGAGGACTTGGATGCAATGACATCATCTATCCTCAGTATCATGTTGGCGGTCTCGGCAGCTGCCTGTATTGCCTGCCTGCCGACCCTCAGAGGCTCTATGACGTTCAGCGTCCTCATGTCCTCTATCTGACCGGTGAAGACGTTCACGCCGTGGTACTTCTTCCCCTCGGAGTGGGCCTTGTTTATTGCGATTATGGTGTTTATCGGGTCGAGCCCTGCGTTCTCAGCAAGGGTCCTTGGAACGACCTCGAGGGCATTGGCGAACGCCTCTATGGCGAACTGCTCCCTGCCGCCGGTCTTCATGGCGAACTCCCTGAGGTGCCTTGCGATCTCGACCGCAGCGGCCCCGCCGCCTGCAGTGACCAAGCCATCTTCCATCGCGCCTGCGACCGTGGCAAGGGCGTCATGGAGGTTCCTCTCTATCTCATCGATGACATGCTCGGACCCGCCGCGTATCAATATGGATACGGCCTTGGCGTTTGTGCAGCCGGTGACGAAGGTCATCATGTCCCCTCCTATCTTCTTCTCCTCGACCATGGCGGATGTTCCGAGATCGGACTTTGAGAGGTCCTCTATGTTCGAGACTATCTTTGCACCGGTCGCCTTTGCGAGCTTCTCCATGTCCGACTTCTTTACCCGCCTCACGGCATAGATGCCCTTCTTTGAAAGGAAGTGCTGGGCCAGGTCGTCTATTCCCTTCTGGCAGAAGATGACATTGGCGCCGACCTCATTGGTCTTTTCGGCCATCCTCTTAAGGATGTTCTCCTCGTTCGCAAGGAACATCTGGAACTGGGAGGGGTCGGTGATCTGGATCTTGGCATCGACCTCGGTCTTCTTCACTTCGTATGCGGCGTTCAATAATGCGATCTTCGGGTTCTTAACTACCCTAGGCATGCCCTCGTGGACCCTCTCCTTGTCAACGATTATCCCCTCGATGAGCTCGGTGTCCTTTATGGACCCGCCGTGCTTCTTCTCGACCTTGATGTTATCGATGTCCACGACGGTCTTCCCGTTCCTCTTCTCGGCGACCGATTTTACGGCTTTCACCACGATCTCTGCCAGGAGTTCCTTCATATCCCCGGCGGACTTCCCGGTCATCGCTGTCATAGCGATCTTGTAGTAGACCTGCTTGTCCTCGGAGGTCTTCATCGCTATGGATTCGAGGACTTCGACAGACTTTTCGGAAGCGAGCCTGTAACCCTCGGTGATGATGGTCGGGTGGATGTTCTTCTCTATCAATGACTCGGCCACCTTCAGGAGCTCACCGGCAAAGATGACGGCCGTGGTCGTCCCGTCGCCGCACTGCTCGTCCTGGGTCTTGGCCACCTCTATGACCATCTTGGCCGCTGGATGCTCGACATCGACCTCTTTCAAGATGGTGACGCCATCGTTGGTTATGACAACGTCTCCCATTGAATCGACGAGCATCTTATCCATTCCCTTGGGTCCCAGGGTCGTCCTCACGGCATCGGCAATGGCCTTTGCAGCTGAGATGTTGTTGAACTGGGCTCCCTTACCGCTCTTTCTTTCCGTTCCCTCCTTGAGAACAAGGATGGGTGTTCCGCCTTGTGTATACATATTCATGCCTCCATACTCCTTATGATTTGGTTTGGTAAAAAGGGAGTAAGGCGGACTTCTATAAATAACTTTCTTATCATGTTGACTTCTATAAATATATATCTCAACATATAGTTGTAAACATGATATTGTTTAAACCACCTGCTATGACCTCATGGACCATAAGAAACGGTTATCTATGGGTGGTCCCTACGGAGCCGTTGGTGTCGATTTGAGCGATGATCGGTATCAGGGCTACAGGGGGCCGGCTCTTGAGGTTCTCAAGCGGGAGAACGTGGCCGTCTGGGACAGGGTCCTGGTGAGGACCAATGAACAGGAAGTGGAAGGCATATTGCTCCCACGCTCGGCAGGGGATGATTCCCACCTCGTCATCAAGATGATCACAGGGTACAATATAGGCATACGCCATGACAATATCCTCTCCATAGAAGAGAGAGGTTCGAAGAAGGCCAATTACAAGATACCTGAGAAGGACTTTCCCTTCGATCCGGTCAAACCCAACGTTACCATACTCGGTACCGGCGGGACCATAGCCTCAAGGTTGGATTATAGGACTGGTGCTGTGATCCCAGCCTTTACACCAGGTGAGCTCTTCGGTGCGGTCCCCGAACTAGCAGATATCGCCAATATCAAGACCAAGAAGCTCTTCGGTGTATTCTCCGAGAACATGGGGCCGCACCAATGGAAGACGCTTGCCGAGAACATAAAGACGGAGATAGAATCCGGGGTTGCGGGCATCTGCATCGGGCATGGAACAGATACCATGCACTATACGGGTGCGGTCCTTTCCTTTATGGTCCAGGACACTCCCGTACCCATCGTCCTTGTCGGAAGCCAAAGGTCCTCGGACAGACCATCCTCCGATGCGGCAAGGACCCTCATAGGCTCCGTCACCACCGCAGCCTATTCCGATGCGGCAGAGGTCATGGTATGCATGTTCGGGACCACTTCGGACAGGTTCTGTTATCTCCACAGGGGTACAAGGGTCAGGAAGATGCATTCATCGTACCGTAATACGTTCAAGACCTTAGGGGACGTTCCCATAGGGAAGGTCCAGGATGGTAAGTTCACCTATTACAAGCAGGACCACAAGAAGAGAAGGCAGGACCGCGAGGTAAAGGTCTATCCCAAGTTCGAGGAAAGGGTCACTGTCCTCTATTACTATCCGAACATGCACCCGGACATACTCGAGAGCATGATAGACAAGGGGTACAAGGGCATTGTCATAGCCGGGACCGGGCTCGGTCATGTCAACAAACCCCTCTATGACCCGATCCAGCGCGCCCACGAAGAGGGCATCCATATGTACATGGCGGTCCAGACGCTCTACGGTTATGCCCATATGTTCGTTTACGACACAGGGAGGGACCTCATGGCAAGGGGCGTCATCCCGCTGGACAATATGCTCCCCGAGGTCGCATACTGTAAGCTGGGATGGGCTATGGGAATGACCCAGGACCCCAAGGAGGTCAACAATCTGATGCTAACCCCAATAGCGGGTGAGATCACGCCCAGGGAGCCATATAACGGCTTCATCCAGGGCCAAGGTGGTGTCGATTCCGTTGAGCATTTCCTTTCAGAATTTTCCTGAGGAACGATATAGGAGAAAGGGTCCGATCCCACCTCAGCAATATGTATTTAAATACTAGTTCATATAGGGTCCTATAGGGTTCATGTTTTGCTTCTATGAATGGTATACCCCAGGCGATACAGGTGGTCCCGTATGGAAGGAAATGGTCGTTCAGGAATGATAGCTAAGGGAACATCGATCATAGTCCTCCTCCTCCTGCTGTCGGTGGCCGCGGCCTCGCTCGTAACCGTTGGACTAAAGGTGATCGACAAGGATGTCACACCTCTATTGACGGACAAAGGCGGGTATTCCCTATTCTCCATAGGTGACTTCGACAGGGATGGTGACGGTGACATCGCACTCGGCATACCGGATGACAGTACAAAGTTCCAGCATGGCGGGAGCCTTCACATATTCTGGGGCGAACCTGCGGGGTTCCCTCCTTTCTATCCGTACAACGCCGATCTCAGCTTCTACGGTCCGATGGACTTCGGTCTTGGCAGCAGTGTGGTGGCCTGGGACCTCTACGGGACCGGATGGAAGTACCTGGTCATAGGCTGCTTTGGGGCTTATGAAGGTGCAGGAACGGCCCTCATCTTCGAACCGGTGATAGTCAATGATGCCCCGAAGGGGAAAGAGCTCTTCAGGTCGGACTCCGTTCTGGAGCTCAACGGGACCCAGACGGTCGGTATGGGGGCGCTGATGGTCGTGGGAGAACTATCGGATGACCGGTTCGAGGACCTTGCCCTGCTCTCGACGGGGAACGATACCATTCCCTCGAAGGCCACGGCCTATCTTGGAGGGACCGAGGTCTCCAAAGAGGTGACCATGGACATAGGGGCCGCAGTGATCATGAACGACACAAGGGCCGCTCATATGGACCTCTACGGCCGTGGTAGGGAGGCGCTCATAGTATCGACCCCTGAGAGGGGGGAGGTAAGGGTCATCCACCTCAACATTTCGGAGCGGAGGGCGGCCATCCCCGGGGCCAACACCGAGGGCATAGTGGATTTCCCGGGGACCATCACTTCGACGGGAAACACTTTCGGTTGGGGCGCTGGCGATGACGGCTGGGACACATCCCCGACCCATATCTACGATGCCTCGACGGGATTCGAATCGGTCAGGTACAATCAGGCCACCGGGAACGCCATCACCTATGACAGGTCCATATCCCGGGTCAGGGAGCAGCAGATCGAGGTAGGCGGTGTGCTCACCACTTCGAGCGACAGGTCGCAGTCCGGCGCTTACGGGGTATCGTTCCAGATAACCCCCTCGGAGATGGAGAACATCAATTCAGCCATTCTCTATTACGATTTCAAGTACGAGGACTTCGGCTTCGAGAACAACGAGAGGATGTGGATAAAGACAAGGTTCACCTCACCGCCGGGGACCGTCAGGTACCTCGGTTACAACCTGGATTCCAATGCTGACGCTACTTCCGAGGTCTGGACGATGGTGGGTGTGAATTCAGGGTCCACAGGGACGTTCCAGTCGGGCAAGGGCAGCCTCTCTATGGACCTCTATGACATCTTGAACGGTCCGGGGGAATATTATCTGGACCTGGGCGGCAAGGTCTCAAGGTGGACCCAGCCAAACGAGTTCGGGCTCTTCCAGTTCGATAATATCTCGCTCACCTTCCGGTCACTTGCCCTCGAGATCGATGTGATGACAGGCTCGGGGCTCCTTGGCAGTTCGATACTTACAACGGACGTGGACGGGGACGGGACCGATGACCTACTCCTGTCCTCGCCCCAGGAGGGCAAGGTAAGGATATTCAAGGGCGGACTGAGATACTGGGACGATGTTCCAAGCCTTACCCAGTGGCTTTCGAACATGACCATATCCGGAACGCCCGGTGGTTCTCTGGGGAGCGCCTTGGCCCTAATAGGCAGTTCGACGTTCACTCCCGATATTGGGCTCCTTGTCTCTGACCCGGAGGCCCCTGGTGACCAGAGGAGCGGAGCTGTCCATCTCTTCCATCTTCCCCTCACAGGAGGGGACATACCAGTAGGGAACGCGTTCTTTGTTGACAAGCCTGCAGCGGGAGAGTACGATTATGGTAAGGAGATATTCCCGGTCATGGACCCGGATGGAGACGGTTTCGATGCGGTGATGTACACCGCTTTCGATGCCAATGGGAAACTGATGACAATGGTCATGGAGAGGTCCCCCACCGCTCCGGCCATAAGGTTCCTCAACCCCAGATGGCATCAGACCGTGGCTGGAAAGATCGAGATCAGGATAGAACTGGTTGACCCCGACGGTGACGCAGACCCAATGGACATCAGGCTCTTCAAGGCCGCGGATAACAACACCTGGTTCTACTTCGGGAACGGTTTCCCTGACAGGGTCGAGGGCAATGTGGCCATCAAGGACTGGGACACAAACGCGGCCAACAACGGGAAGTACTTCCTCAAGGCGACGATACAGGACGATTACGGACTGCAGAGGACGATATACACGGACTATGTAGAGGTCTTCAATCACGCCCCTCCAGTCGTCACTCTGGTCTATCCTGGTGACGGTATAGTCCTCAAGGGCAAGGAGACGGTATCTGCAAGGGTATCCGTCCTATCTGGCGAGGTCCTGGATCATCCCGTCACGTTCCATCTGAGCAGGGACAACATGACATTCCAGCAGTTCGCAGAGTTCTACGGACCTAGCGGTGGTGTCGGGAACGACTACATAATAGAGCTGGACACTGGAGAACTGGAGGATGGCCCTATCTGGTTCCGGGCGAACGCTTCGACGGAATACGGGCTCGGGACCAACGTGACGAACAATGTACCGTGCATCATCAATAATACATATGGCCCGGTGATAGAAATGCTCTACGTTCCCTCCGTTCCAGTCACCGGAGTTCAGAACATCACCGTGAGGGCATTGGACCAGGACGGGGACCTTGTCCCCCCCGTCCAGCTGTTCTACCGGGAGCCGGGCTATCCTGGGTGGGACCTGCTCGCCAACATGACCGGCCCCATAGGGACCGGGAACTACCATCATCTCTGGGACACGACGGAAGTGGACAACGGCGAGTACGAGCTGAAGACGTCGGTATCTGATTCGACCTTCCTCTATTCCGAATCGGTGCTCAACACGACCTTGGTGGTCCACAACCTCTATCCCCCATCGGTCCGATTTTTCGGTATATCGACCGGGGATACGGTCAAGGGCATCGTGAGGGTCAAGGCAGAGATAACTGACAGGGACATGAACATCGTGGACTCGAACGTCAGCTTCTACTATCGCAAGGACGGGCTTGACACCTGGAGCTCCATGGGCCAGGTCGTCCTGTCCTTGGGAACGGCCTATGCCGATTGGGAGACCACCAACATGGAGAAGGTCCCCAACGGTCAGTACGACCTGAGGGTCGATGTGACAGATATGGACAACCAGACGGCAAACGTTGTGCTCCCCAATGTCCGTGTCCTGAACCCTTACCTTCCCAGGATCACCCTAAGGTTACCCTCGAACCAGGTACCGCTATCCGGAACGGTCCGGCTCATGTTCAATCTGTCCGACGATGCACCTCTTCGGGACGATAACATCACGGTGGATGTGTTCGTATTCGACCATTGGGAGGTGCTTGATGGAACAAGAAAGGAGGGGGCCGGCGGTGCGTTCGTCCCCTGGAAGGACGAAGCCTATTACGTGGACTGGGATACGACAGAAAAGAAGGACAACGGCGACCCGCGGTTCCCTGACGGCCCCGGATACGATGTCAGGGTCACGGTCAGGGACCAGGACGGGCTCGTGGAGACGGTCAAGACCCCCGTTTCCTTCGATGTGAAGAACAAGGGGGGTGTAGTTGATGATGATGACGATGACCCATCCTTGTCTCTCCCCTCATGGCTGCTTGCGGTCCTCGGTCTCCTTGTCTTCGTCCTGATAATCGTTCTCCTTTTGGGCATGGTTCTTTTCAAGAAGGAGAAGAGAGAGGAAGGACCCCCTCTACCGCCTATGATGCCACCGCCGCCTGTGGAGAGGCATGCACCTGCTGTCCATGCGCAAAAGGACCGCTCGGATTCTATATACACGCCCCCTGGGTGGGAAACTGCCGCCGAAACCCCGCCCCCGGTCCAGGAGGACATACCGATGTTCACAACCGATCAGGGGACACCCGACCTGGGCATGTTCTCAACCGAGCCTGAGCCGACGGGAACAGTATCGGCACCTGTCCCTCCGCCCCGCCGTGAGACAAAGAGGCCAAAGCATGTGCGTGATGAGCCCGTTCCGGACGTTGTCCTGCCCGAGGGGGTCGTACCCACCGCTCCTGACAGGAAGAAGGCTCCCAAGAGGCCTAAGAAGTCGAAGAAGGAAGCGGAGCCCGATGTCGAGGATTGGGACATAGCAGAGGAGGTCGAAGAGTTCGAGGAGATGGACGAGGAACCCCCCGAGGTCCTTATCGTGGAGTGCAGGTGCGGTAACGAGATAGAGGTGGAGGAAGGGACGACCAAGTTCACCTGCCCCGAGTGCGGGAGGACCGGCAAGCTCAAGAAATGACCTGCCTAATGTAAAAGACCTGTTCCAATCTTTGGTTTAATACTCCCCGCCGATGCCCCGTCCGTGGGCGCTTACACAGCGCAACGGGTGAGAGCGATGAAGGAGAACAAACCGAAAAGGGCCGGGCGCTTCGTCGTCCCGGCGGGAGCGGTCTATGCACTGGCCGCTGCAATGGCACTGATATGCTTCACGGTCCTGGCTGTTGTCATCGCCGGGCCCGGGGACGACCATGATATCAAGGACCCCCCTGTGATAAAGGTCCCTCACCTCTATATTGAGGACGTTTTCTTCAGCGAGGAGAGCACCGCCGATACTACGCTGAAGATGACCATATACATAACCAACGACGGGACGGACGATGCCCAGGATGTCACGGTCGATATATGGCCTGTGGCAAAGGAGACCAATATAGCAACGAAGAAGCAGACCTTCTCCGTTGGTGATATTCAGGAGAACTGCACAAGCGAGGGGACCGTGACGATAGAGCTCCATCCGTCCGTCCTCCACTCCGTGGAGGTCAGGGTCCTGGAATCAGGCATGCTGGTCCTCAAGGGAAAGGCCCTTGTGACGCCCTCGGGGAAGGGCGGGAGCGAGTATCAGAACGTCCAGGTCAAGGGCTCAAGGCTCGATTCCGATTACGACGGTATGCCGGACGAATGGGAGAGGTATTATGGGCTGGACCCCTCGGATCCCACGGATGCTGTCAGGG
The DNA here is from genome assembly GCA_025457865.1 of Thermoplasmatota archaeon. Taxonomy (GTDB): domain Archaea; phylum Thermoplasmatota; class Penumbrarchaeia; order Penumbrarchaeales; family Penumbrarchaeaceae; genus JALOTP01. The sequence goes on from JALOTP010000036.1 coordinate 15,923, forward strand.
ACAAGGATGGTGACGGTATCCTCAACATAGACGAGTACAAGACCAATGAGCCACCTGCGCATCCAGCTGATGGCGATGATGATGATGATAATGGATTTGATCTAGGTCCTGAACTTGAGGATAGGGCGGGTGCACCAATTTTTCTCGGTGCAGGTCTCATGCTGCTTCTTGTGATTGGTGTCATTGCCATCCTGATAGGGGTGGCGGTGAGGTCCAGCACAAGGAAGGAGGAGAGCAGGGCTCCATTGAAGGGACCGGAGAGGGACCCTCCTCATATGTTCGAACATAAGGATGAAAAAGAGCATTCGGAAACCGTTCAAACTTCGGAAACCGGTAATAATACCCAAGAGCATCCGGTAAGGGAGGAATGAGGCCATGAAGGCCGGGGAGGCACGGATAAGACCAATCACCCCCACTGGAACGCACCTTATCGTTCCGTGCCTCCTTTTTGCCATCATCTTGTTCGTCCAGTTCGCTTCCGCTCAGGAGCAGGACAAAGACAGGGACGGGATACCTGACAGCTGGGAAGAGGATAACGGTCTTAACCCGGACTATTACTACGATGCGAACCAGGACGATGACAAGGACGGCCTCAAGAACATAAACGAGTTCAAGAACAATACGGACCCTCAGGACCCAGATACGGACAACGACACAATGCCCGACGGATGGGAGGTCAGGTATGGGCTCGACCCCCTCAATGCATCCGACGCTGACCTGGACAAGGACAGGGACGGCCTCTCCAATAAACAGGAATACCTTGGGGGCTGGGACCCCACCAATCCCAGAAGTCCGCCTGAGGTGCCGGAACCGCCAACTGATGATGATGACGGGCCGCGAATGGAAGGTGAGGATAAGGCCGCTGCATCCATTTGCATCATCTACCTTTTCTTCATGGCCGGTGGTGCGATAGTCGTATTCGTCGTCATCGCCTTCTACACCAAGCTCAAGAAGGAAAAACTGCTTGAACATGAAACAAGGCAGAGGATCATCGATCACATAAGACAGAACCCGGGGACGTACTATACCGAGATACAGAAGAACCTGGGTCTTGCCCACGGGGTGCTCACCCATCACCTCAACATGCTCGAGACACAGGAACTCATATTCTCGAAGCAGGACAGGCAGTTCAGGAGGTTCTATGTCGAGGGGATGCATAGCAACGGCCCCATGGTCACCGGGAGCCAGAAGCTCATACTCGAGGCCATAAGAAAGAACCCCGGTCTCTCCCAGTCCGATGTCGCAAGGATGCTGAGCGTGAGCAGGATGGTGGTGAGCTATCATGTATCCGGTCTTGAGAAGCTGGGACTGGTCGAAGGCCACAAGGAGGGTAGGGAGAGCCTGCTTTACCCGATAGCATTGGATGATACGAGCGATACCGGACGACCTCTATACCCGCCATTATACCATGAGGGTGAACGTATATCAGCCATACCTGATGCCCCCTCAAGACCGTAATTATGGTATTGATACCATTTTTCTAACTAATGGCAGGGTTAAATAGAAGGTATTATACACCCCTTGAGTTCTCCGCACCGTTCATATGCTGCCGTTCCTCTACCTACTGCTGCTCCTGGTGGCAGCATTGTTCTTCGGGAAGGTAGCGGAGCATCTAAAGCAGCCGACCATAGTAGGGAACATCATCGGGGGCCTCGTCTTCGGACCTCTCCTCATTCTCCTCCTGGATTCCTTTGATATATCCATTTTGACGGGGATAGCCAATGACCTTGCTCCCGATACCGTAGGGAAGAACCTAGATTTCCTCATGCAGCTGGCGATTGTGATGGTGATGTTCTCCTCGGGCCTCGAGACCCAGCTCAAGGAGTTCATAGCTTCTTTCAAGGTCGGTTTCCTGACCGCAACGATGGGTGTGATATTCCCTTTTATAATGGGTTTCGTTGGGGCATACATCTTCCTGGGGGATTGGCTCATCAGCCTGTTCATTGGAGGCGCCCTTTCCATCACTGCTGTTGCCATCTCACTGACGACGCTCATCCAGATCGATGCGATCAGGACAAGGTTCGGGATCACCATCCTGAACGCAGCGATAGCCGACGACGTCATAGGGATATTGGTCCTCTCCGTCCTCCTTTCGTTCGCAAGGACTGGAGACCTGCCCAACTTCGTCCAGGTCGGAGGGACCATCGCTGTTTCCATCCTGTTCGTGGTCCTTGTGGTCCTATTACTTCCAAAGCTCAGCAAGTACATCTTCTCAGGGGTGAGGAAGGAGAGGGTCACTGAGGGGATAGGTTTCTCCATCCTTATTGCCGGGATCGTCGCCGTCGCAGCTCATCTCATGGGACTCCATCTCATGATAGGTGCCCTGCTCGGGGGGATGGCGGTAAGGGATTCCCTGCCATCAGACCTGAGGGAGGCCCTGAACAGGTGGTCCTTCGGGTTCTTCGCCCCAGTGTTCTTTGCATGGGTCGGTTTCTCTGTCACGTTCAAGGGCATGGCATTCTCGTTCTTCACCCTGGTCATCATTGCAATGGGTTTCTTCGGTAAGTTCCTGGGCGCAGGGATAGGTTCGAAGCTCTCCGGCCTGAAATGGTCGGAATCCCTGCTGGTAGGTATTGGGATGAACGGTAGGGCCGGAGTAGAGCTGGTCCTCGTGGCCATTGCTCTCCAGATGAGCATCATCAACAGAGACATCTATTCTGCCATTGTCTACAATGCGATAGTCATGTCCCTCATCACACCTGTCCTTCTGAAGATAGGGTACAACTATTTCAGGAGGAGGGGAAGCATCAAGGTAATGGATTGAGGTTCATTTTGGATCGGGTGATCTGCTCACATTCTCCTTGATTATAGTATTCCATCTCATGACCTTCTTGAAACGGATGATGATCGATTTGATGGTGACCTCGCCCACCAGCCTCCCCTTGTCCACTACAGGCACCCTCTTCAGGTGGTGTTTCTTCATCTTCAGCAGGGCATCCCCCATGGTATCGGTGGGAGTTACCTTGACCAGATCCGTCGTCATGATATCCCCGGCCTTCTCTATCCCACCGAAGATGAGCGACCTGAGGGAGCTGGGGCTCCACGAGAAGTTGTAAGGGTCTATCTTCCTGGGGGCTATCACATCGACAAGGTCCCTCTCTGTTATAAGACCCAGTAGCTTCATGCTCTTCTTTCCATGGACGACCCAGACATGCTTCCTTGTGGAGAGGAGGGTGAACACCTCCTCTATGGATGCATCTGGTGTGACATAGCACATGTCCCAGATATCGGCCATCATGATGGAAGAGACCTCCAACTGGTGGAACTGCCGCAGTATCTTCGATAGGTCACCGCTGGCCCACTTATCTTCGTCGGATATCATGTTCCCGCCCCGTTACACCTTATGGTGTCATGTTATCTTGTCATATATTTGAACTTCCCCTTGGGCAGTGAAATTGGAGATACCCCATGTGATCGTCCTTTTCCTCTCTCGATCCTGGATGATTTGAACGTATTGTCCCCGATCCAGGATATTATTCCCCTGGACCATTATTGAAGATAGGGTCAACCTGATGTTACATTGATAAATCACTTGATGGCTCGTTACAATCGGCAAATCTTATATCCATGCACAATTTCCCCATCCCTGTCCAAGGAGGACATATCATGGCAAGGAACCCGACCGCTTTCTTGAGGGATGAGTATCAAGACCTCGTTACAAAGGGATTCGACTGGAAGCTCAGGGAGCTCCAGGGGCCGTCATCGCCAAGGTGCAAGGTGGACGGTAAGGAGCTCATTATGCTCTGCTCCAACAACTATCTGAGCCTTTCCAATCACCCCCGGCTCATAAAGGCCGCCCAGGAATGGGCCGGAAGGAACGGTGCCGGCTCCGGTTCCGTCCGGGCCATAGCTGGGACCATGGACATCCACTTCATGGTCGAGAAGGCCCTTGCCAAGTTCAAGAAGAGAGAGGCTGCCCTGGTCTATCAGACCGGGTTCGCGGCCAACGCCGGTCTCATATCCCAGCTCGCTCCGGAGAAGGACGACCTCATAATCTCCGATGAGCTCAACCACGGCTCCATAATAGACGGCGTGAGGCTCTCCAAGGCGGAGAGGGCTGTCTATCCCCACGTAGATATGGGCGGCCTCGAGGATGCCCTCAGGAAGTCACAGGACAAGAGGAGGGTGCTTGTCATAACTGACGGTGTCTTCTCGATGGACGGGGACGTCGCCCCCATGGACCAGGTGGCAAAGCTCTGCCAGCAGTACGGTGCAATGTCCTATGTCGATGACGCTCACGGAGAGGGTGTCCTCGGAGAGAAGGGTGCGGGCATAGGCGTGCATTTCAAAGTGCAGGATATGATTGATGTGGAGATGGGAACGTTCTCAAAGGCATTCGGTGTCGTAGGCGGCCTTGTTGCCGGGTCAAGGGACCTCATCAACTTCGCCTACAATAAGTCCAGGACCTGGCTCCTGTCAGGGTCCCATCCGCCCGCAGTGGCCGGGGCCCAGCTTGCGGCCATTCAGGTCCTTACCGAAGAACCCCAGCACTGGCAGAAGCTGTGGGAGAACACCAACTACTTCAGGAAGCAGATAGGTTCATTGGGATTCGACACGGGCAGGTCCCAGACCCCCATAATACCCGTCATGTGCGGCGAGTCCCACAAGGCAAAACAGCTCTCGCAGGAGCTCTACAACCTTGGCGTCTTCGCACTGCCCATTGTGTTCCCGATGGTCGCAAGGGACAAGGCAAGGGTTCGAGTCCAGGTCAACGCAGGACTTACCAGGGATATGCTCGATGAGGCCTTGAGGGCTTTCGAGACCGGCGGAAAGAAGGCCGGTATAATCTGAAGCTCTCAGACCTTTCTCAAGACGGAAACAAGGAAGGGCCATCCGAGAAGGGGTCCCTTCCTCCATTTTTTCTCCAACCTGAGCGTAGGCTCCGCCTTGATGGTGCTCTCGGTCCTGCGGTCCAGCCTGCAGCCGCTTGGGATGGCCCAGATGGGCGCCGCCAACTTGAAGAGGAGCGCCTGCATTCGTGATATGGGCAGCTGATGCTCGATCAGGACCAGCTTACCCCCCGCCTTGAGCACTCTGGCCGCTTCAGATACGACCTTGTTCGGACCATCGACGCTGCATAGTATGAGCGTCATAACGACATTATCGAAAGATGAATCGGGGAACGGGAGCATCTCACCGAAGCCCACCCTCGATCGAAGACATCTACCCCCCTTTCCGCCCCATCCGGAGCCGTTCGCCCTCCTTTGAAGCTCCGCTATCATCTTCCTGTTGGGATCTATGACTGTGACACAGTCAATTCCCTCAGGATAGTAGCGGAGGTTCGCACCGGTCCCCGGTCCTATCTCCAGGACCTGCCCTCTAAGGCCGGATAGGAGCTCCCGCCTCCACTTGGAGAACCATACCCGCTCAAGGGGCCACATGAAGATATCATAGAAGGCGCCCGGGGTCATCTGGTAACCGGTCCTCAATCCATGAACCTGACCCCGCATTTCGGGCAGAACTTGAAGGATGGCTCGACCTTCGCCCTGCACTCCGGGCAGAAGGGAAGGTTCTCCCTCTCCTCATTCTTGAGCCCTTTCTTGATGGCTTCCAGGACCCGTTCCTGGTCTATGGATGCAGGGAACTGGTTGAGGAGGACCCCCATGGCGGGTAGGAAGGAGAAGAGGACACCCAACGTGACCATGCCCAGTTTCCATCCGGGAGTGGTGATATCATCGGAAAGGATGAAGGAGAGCAGTGAGAAGAGCGACATGAGCATCACGAACGTCCATAGGGCACCGAGGGAGATTGCGTAAGGAACCCCCTTCTTCCTTGCCTTCTGCATGATGGAGATAACTGTCAGGAGCAGGGCGAAGAGAATGTATGCCCCTACAAGGGCTGTCACGGCGAACTCGAGGTTCGCTGATACCTCGGGCGTACTGGTGGGGTCAGCGATGTTGTAGTGCTTGAGCGTGAAGAAGAGTATCCCAATGGTCAGGAACAGACAAACGTTGTAGAGGAAGAAGCCGACACGGTTCAGGAGCGCCATATGTCCACCCTTAGCCCGGATTATGCGCTCGGTCCTTAAACCTTTTACCATTGCTCAGGGGGCCGGAAATATCGTCCAATGCGCTTTGATGTGATCGCAGGTGGGACCAGGGACCATGTCCAACTCCCATATAAGACCAGAAAGATAGAAAAAAATGGGCTCCGGACGATGAAGCCCGGAGCCCGGCAGATACCCGGGATGGTGGGGGGTCTCTGCGGTGGTTATGCTATCTTTTACCTACTCTTCTGAACCCTTGCTCTTTTCTGTATCAGAACCTTCTTCTTCGTCCGTTCCATCATCATCCGATGTATCGGTCACACCCTCTTTCCCCTCATCATCGGCTCGGGGATCCTCCTTCATCTTACCGCCGCCGAATATGAGGATGAAGAGAATGACTATCACGATCAATATGATGACGCCTATGACGAGGACCAGTATCAGATCGTCCAAGGGGGGATCATCCTCGTCGGCCGCGACCTTGTAGGATAGGGTCCTTGACTGGATGGTGTTATTTGCATCGTCCTTAAGACCATCAAGGGTCACTGTCACGGTCCCGACGGGTGCAAGGTCATTTAGGTCCAGTGAGACAATCTTTCCATCCGCGGAGAGCGAGAAAACTGCATCCCTCTCTTTCCCCCCCCAGACGATCTTGAGCTTCTTATCGGTCTTGGCTTTGTCGAAGGAGGCCCTTGTCACGGGTTCGGAGAATGCGAAATTTAGGACCTCATCCGCCGTGATGGTGGCATTGGGCTGGAGCAAAGCGCCTGTCGCGTTCGTGACCTTGGATACCGTTGGGGGCAATGTATCGGCCTTGATGGCGATGGTGATATTATGCCACGTCCAGACCCCTTCGGCCATCACTTTCACATCTATCCTCGCCGTGGAATCGACGTTGGCTGGTTTAGCCTGGACGGTGATCCTTACCTTCCCATAGTACTGGACTGTCGCAGGTAGCTGTGATATCGTTATCCCTGTCGAGGATGTCGAAGAGGTCACGGTCATGGGCCCATTGGCAGATACGATGAGGTCTATGGACTTCACTGCCCCGGAATCAATGGTCTCCGCTGTCTTACCGGTGACTGTGGGGAGGGTAGGCGTCCCGCTCGACCTGGGGGATATTACGGTAAGATTGTTAGAATAGCCGACGAGCGCTATCTCCGGGCCGGGCGTGCTTGCCCTTACATCCCCGATCCTGACATCATGGGACCGTGCAGTGTCAAGGAAGATATCCTTGGCCTTCCAGCCCGTAGAGAAGGTCCCTGTTATCTGAACGAGCCTCCTTGAGTAGCTGAACGAATAGAGCTCAGGACCGGGAACGGACGGATCG
>JALOTP010000037.1 GCA_025457865.1 Thermoplasmatota archaeon
TGCACATCCTTAACATAATAGCTCACCTTTTCCGTCCTTAAGAACATAGACCCTCCTGTTCACCTTCCAGAGGGCATATCCTATGTTTATCGAAAGGGGTAGAAGCATTTTAAATATATCAAACAAACGTCAATGGGTTTAACGCTGACAGGATTAATATCATAGGGTTGAAAGGGGTTATTTCTTGCCTTTTGTGATGATCTTATGGTATATCAGTTCGAGTATGGTATCGGAGACCTCCCTTCTCTTCCTAGCCTCCTCCTCCAGCTCAGGCGGGTCCTTACCCTCATCACGGAGCATCTTCTGGATTTTCAACCCCATTGACATTCTGGAACCTCTTTATCGAACGGGACAAATGACTATATGGTCATTGAACAATGTGGACCTTAATAACATTTGCCCAACTAATAGCACTTCGGTATAATCTCACTCCAGGTGGTCCATTTTATTTTTCCCATGATTCATCTTCGTCCGTACCCTCTTCGTCCCAATCCTCTTCATTATCATCATTCTCCCCATCCTCGTCCCAGTCTATGCTTGGGGGTGGTGGTATGTAATCCGTCACCTTATCGGGTCTGCTCTGGTCCGGTGGACTCTCGACTGTTCGTTCCTCGACCGATGGGGATGAAGGTATGTCTTTGTAGAGGTCCTCGTAGCTCATGGTCGTCTGCTTTGGTTCGTATAGGTCCTCGGATACAGGAGCATCTTCCTGGATGTCATCGAACGGAACTATGTCCGGTGATGTCTCGGCGATTGGTTCCGGACCGCTCCTTCTCCTCCTGGGGCCTTCCTCTGAGGTCTCGTTCCACATCCTTTCCAGTTTCTTTTTCCTTGACGCTCTTTTAAAGACCAATAGGGTTATGAGCAATAGTAACAACAGAACGATGATGACCGCTGCAATGAGCCAGTTGGTCGGGTCCTCTAACCAGTCAGGAATACCGTTATCCTCATCATCATCGGGTTCTTCCTCCTTATTGTCGGGTGGAAGATAGGTCTTGAAGAACCATTTCTGTTCCCAGTCCAATTTATAATCATAGATATCACGAATGCCATTTGATATGGATATTTCGTATTTTACACCCATATCAAGCTGAACGATAACAACGGCAGAATGGCTATCATTGCCTGGAAGGATGGAATAATCGGATACCTGTTGTTTCTCTATCCTTTCCCTACCGTTCACAATTATCGGTTTGTATGCAATGATGGTCACAGAACCTATGAGGGTCTGGACCTGAATGGGATTTGTGAACTTTAACATGATCCGGTATATCCCAGTCTCATTACCTGTGAAATTATCATCGACGGATGAAGGGAATACACCACCCGGGAAGATGAGCTCGAAGTAGTTCCTGATCCTGTAGGAGACCGAGAACTCTGACCCGACGCGGTTCCCCCATAGGTCCGTGACACCGGCTCCAACAGTGAAAGTATAGGTCCTGCCGAACTCAAGCCCTTCGGGAATGACGTTCAGTAGTTTACCATCCAGGAGTTCATAGGTGAAGTTTACGGTCCTCTGCTGGTCGTCCGATACCCCTATTGCTTGACCGGAGAAGGAGAGGGGGTTCATCTTCTCGGAAAAGGTGACGGAAACCCTCATGTCCTGGGGGAACTGGTAAGATGCGTTCTCTTTGGGGAAATGGTCGATTATCGTCGGAAGGACCAGGTCTCCTATGGCCTCTATGTTCAGAGCTAAGCTCAGCTCATTGCCCGAAGCATCAATGACAGTCAGGATGAGAGTATAGAAACCGGGCTGTGTGAAATTGAATTCGAATCCTGTTCCCTCGAAGGCCTTGCTCCAGATCTCATCCGGAGGAGCATCTATGAAGGTTAGGTTCCAATCGAATACAGCACTGGTAGGGAAGTTCACATCATTGTCGGTCACATTACAGGAAAAGGAGGCAGGTACACCCAATTCGACCTGTGATGGGCCGTCAATGGTCCCCTTGGGTGCGGTCCTGTCCTTGGCCATTATGGTCATTGTGGCCGTTCCGTTGTTCTCTCCCCCATCCTCGACCCAAAGGTATAGGACATAGGTTCCAGGCAGAGGGAAGGAAATCGTGATCAAGGATTGATTGTCACTGCTCATCTTACCCTCTGGACCGGTAAGGTTCCATTCGATCCTTGCCCCGTCCCTTATGAACCACGATGGGTCGTTATCCGTCACATTGATGCTGAATGTGCGGCTGGTCTTCTCATCGACAGAGGTTGGACCATCGATCCTAACCAAAGGTTTGGTGGTATCGACAACGGACACACGGAGCCATGTCGCGTTTATGTTCCCGGCAGGGTCCTTAACCGTGAGCGTGATATTGAACACTCCTAATAGACCGAACACATAATGTAGCTCATCGATACCGTAGAACATCTCTGGATAATCTCCAGGTGGTATGACCTTCCAAGAGATGTTATCGATGAAAGTGAAATTGTCATCGGTCCCTTGATCGAAGGAATTTGACACGAAGCTGTAGGGATCACGCTCGATCTCTCTGATCAACTGGATCTCCTGGCCTACATCGATGATGACGCTGGGTGTTCGTGTGTCCAATGTGAACTCGTATGATATGTTCGTCGGACCTGCCCCATGCTCATCAAATGCACTGAGCAGTAATTTGTTGTATCCCTCGGTCAAGTTCAGATCGAATTTGAATACGCCCAGGGTGTTGCAGGTCTTGTTAGCGATCTGATCGCTGTTCAGGTAAATCATCACAAATCCGTCCTTCTCGGCCTTTCCAAGGATAGGTCTGTCCGGAAGGTTTGTGACACGGTCTGGCGGCTCAATAAGCTCAACAGAACTGGGACCGGTATTGTCGATACGGAAGCCCTCTACTTCTATCCAGGGTGAGATGTTTGGGACCTCATCCCGGCCTCTGAACCTTAAGAACATGGAATCAATATCACCGGGTCCACCGTTCGTTGCTGATGTGTCCCACGAGGTCCCTTTTGGTGTCCCATTCACCGCTGGCAGCCACCCTTCATCGTCCTTCATACCGTTCCCATTTGAATCGTTGTAATACTCTATCTCCACTTTTTCTAGGTCGATGCTCCCAGTGAACTTGAACATGATGGTGCCTACTATCGTCCTTGGGGTCGTCAGCAGGATGACCTCTGGTGGTTCAGTGTCGAGGGGAACGGCCCGGACACCCAGGGACATTGAGGATTCCGTGCCCACATTATTCACGGCCGAGACCCTGAATTGGTATTCGGTCCCGTCCGCTAGGTCCTTCATAGAGAAATTGGTATACATGCTCAGGACCTCAGCCATCAGCTGCCAGATTATGGTCCTTTCGTCCAATGCTTCGGTGCTTTTGTTCATATAAACTCTGTAGATGGAGATGTCCGTTTCGTTCGTAGGATCCCAAATCAGGTCTATGGAATTTCCGTTCACAGGGACGATGAATGAGAGGTTCTTCGGGAACCTGGGTAGGGATGGATCGAAGCTGATATTGAACTGGGGATAGTACCTTATCCCAAGGAAGTGGTCCTCGACCATTATCACAACCTTATAGCTCCCCTCGATGTTTTCCGGTGTGGACCAGATATCAGAGTAATTGCCATCGTCCCTCTCATCGTCACCAAAGGAAAAATTCCCATCATCCCTCAACTTCCGCCACTGCATCGAAAGCCCTTCGAACTTCCACCATGCTGCGATATGGGGATCGCTCACACCTTCAAGTATTAGCTTTTCATAGGTTGAAAAGGTCAGAAGGTATTCCTGTCTGAACCGTAAAAAAACCCTCTCGGGCCTTTTGGCCGTGGAATTGACCATGAAAATCGATGAAGGGTCATCATCCTGATATGCCACCGTTATCGTATCATCATTAGAGACCTGGACCTTGTCCTTAGCGGTTGATGTAGTATTGACAGTGAACACCTCTCCAGAAAAGACACCAGTATCCTTATTCTCATGGAGAGAGACCATCTTTCCTTTCTTGTAGGTAGTAGAACTTACATTGACCATGACCGAACCTTTCCCAAGCAGGTCCTGGTCCAGGAGTTCGATCCTTATCCTATCATCATCGGTGGAATAGAAGGACCTATCGAGCTTCAGGACACCGGAGAAATTGGACATATCACTGCTTCCTACAAGGGCGAACATCTGGTCGCCCATTGGGACATTATGCCCCTTCACGGTGAGCGTATGGATGCCTACTGAAGGGGTGTTTATCCTGATACCCTCAATATTGTTGGTGTCGTCCCTCGAATCCCCATAAGGGGCGATGAAATCATTGCCTTTATATACGGTCCCGTTAGGGGATCGGAGAACTAGGTCCAGGTCGTTGACCAGGTGTTTGGAGGCTGATAACGTTCCTGGATGGTCGGACCAGGCTAGGGTAAGTTTGAGCTCCTTTTTGGATGAAAGGACATTGAACTTCGTTGTGTAGTTCTCCCCGGTTCTAATGCCGTTCTGGACGTCGAGGAATGCCATATTGCCGTTCCTAGGACCAACGGATTCGCTGATATTGATACGGCCCCATCCCTGAGCATTATCAGGCCTTGAAATGACCTCCTTCGTTGTCGAGCTTGCCGCTCCGTACTGACCCGGCGTCATATCCATAGCACCATTTATCAGAGCTGCTTTCAACAAGGCCCCCGATGGCCGTTCCATACCGAGCGTTGTATTGAAGTATTCCCGTATAAGGGCCACTCCACCGGCAGTTATGGGTGTGGACATGGAGGTCCCTCCCATGAAGATGTAATTGCTGTTACCGGAGAAGGTCCCCCATCCAGTCGATGATGTCTTGGTGGACCTTGCTGAGAGGATATTGGTCCCGGGAGCGACAATATCTGGTTTGATCCTCAGATCGTCCGTTGGACCTCTTGAAGAAAAGGCCGCAAGACCATTCACATCATTGGATGTCTTGTCGTTCTTGACCGGATCAACGGGGTACTTGCTCTGATAGACATAATTGCTCCCTGTCCATTTCCACCCCATGAAGATCGACCAGCTCGAGGTGCTATAACCTCCCGTGGTCCTACGGTTCTCAGAAGCCCCGACGGTGATGCAGTTCATGGCCGTCGCAGGAGCTCCGATGGAATCATTATCGACCTTACCGTTCTCAGGATACCAATCTTCGCCAGAATTGCCAGCAGAGTAGAGAATGACCATATCCGGATGGGTATGCATGAACCAGTCCACGTCCCATGATCTGCTAGTATATTGGCCGTAGACGGATGAGCCCCACGAGTTAGTATGGACCCTAGCACCGTTCTGATAGGCCTGTTCGAACAGCTGACTGGTATTTGTGGGTATTGAAAGGGCGTTGCTGTCAGTGGCTATCCCCTGGAAGAATATCTCTGCCTGTGGAGCCATTCCACGGATCTTCCCATTGGAGAGGGCTCCGCCTCCTGCAACTGACCCGGCCACATGGGTGCCATGACTGTGGGTATCGTCGGGCGAAGTACCTGCCCAATTGGCGAACTTGACTCTATTATCGAAGTCCGATGAGATGTCCCCGTTGACGCCGTGGTCGTCAACACCAGTGTCCAATCCTGTATCAGCTATTGCCACTACCTGGCCTGTGCCTAAGAGGTTGAGGTCCTGGAAAGCTGATGAAACGCCTATGATCTCCTTGGAGACATTATTGAACAACATCACCGGGTGGTCTGGTTCGATCCATTCTATTGATGTTATCCTGAGCAAACTTGAAACATCCGAAGGTTCGGGTCCGACAAGGAACCTTGTACTGGAACCTATGACCACCTGAGGAAAGAGGTCGTTCAATCTACCTTCGACGGTCGGGTCCTCTTTCAGCAGATCGATGATGAGCATAGGGGTTCCGAACTCTTCGGTCCTTACTTGACTATCTTTAAGAATGGGATATAGGTCAGGGTGGACCTTGAGGCCGGAAAGGTACGGAACGGTCCCTACGACATGGTCCAGTTCAAGGACCCTGCGGATATCGGTCCTTCCAATATCTACGATATAGGCGAAATCAGGGTAATAGGATATCAACCTTGCACCAAGGTTCACGAGATCGCTCTTCCAGGATGGTTCGATCGGTCCATCGAACTGTACTATCCAGAAAGCGGATGTAAGATCGGAGGAAAGGGCCGGGACATGGAATTCCAGGTCACTTAAGGTGAGATCTCCCCAGTAGGTCCTAAGAAGGGGAGTATCCTCTCCAGGTCGATTGAGGATCGAATAGACAGGACCGTCCGGTCCGATCCCGGGAAGAGCAGTTCCTATTCCGTTCAATGACGGTATCAGCAAGAACAGAGCTATTATCAGATATGGGGCCATTCTCATGTTCGACATATTATCACCCGAAGAAGTGGTGGACCTTTGGTGCATCGACTCCGAACGTATTATACCACCGCTAGTGATGGCGCTTATGTTAGAATTTCTACCCTAATTAATATTTGCCCGTTCCTTGATGAAAAGTCGACATTGCTGCCTATCCATGCTCATTGGCGAGTTTCTTTCTGATCTTAGGGTCATCCTTGAAGGATACGATGAAGGATTGAAGGTGATCGAGCGTCTCTTGATGGACCCTATGCTCGATCATGCAGGCATCTATTTCAGCTACTTCATTTGTAACGCCCAGAACAAGCAGGAAATCCCTTATGAGTTGATGCCTCGCATCTATCTCGGTCCCAATATTCCGACCTTTTTCGGTAAGGGTGACCCCGCCGTATTTTTCATAGTTGACCATCCCCCTATCTGATAGACGGATGAACATCTCGGTGACCGTTGCAGCAGAACAACCGAGATGTTTCGAGATATCGGTGACTTTGGCATATCCCTTCCTGTTGACGACATGTAAAATGGCCTCGAGGTAATCTTCCTCCCTGTATGTCGTCATGTATGGACGATTAGCATCATCTTTTATCTACTTTTCATCCTTTTCATAGCCATTCAATAAAAAAGTTTAATAACTGACCGATATAGAGAGGACCTATGTGGCAGGGACCCTTTGAAAAGGTAACTGATTACATCTATAGGATACCAATGTCATACAGAGAGGATATGAAGGCCGATGGTTTGTTCTTCACATCGGAAAAGATGAGGGAGGATCTTTTCAAGGATGAGGCATGCGAACAGCTTGCCAATGTCTCAACCCTACCAGGTCTTGCAGGGCCCTCCCTTGCCATGCCTGACGCTCATTGGGGATATGGGTTCCCTATAGGAGGAGTGGCTGCAACTCTACAAGAGGAGGGTGGCGTTGTCTCACCAGGTGGGGTCGGATTCGACATCAACTGTGGGGTAAGGCTTCTTAGAACATCCTTAACGGCAACGGATGTTCAACCTTTCATAAAAGATATTACCGATGCCATGTTCAAGAATGTCCCGTCCGGGGTAGGCTCCAAGGCTCGGATTCGAGTATCCAACAGGGACCTTGATGATATACTAACCATAGGTGCTAAGTGGGCAGTCGACCAGGGATACGGACAGGAGAAAGACCTTGAAAGGATGGAGGAGAACGGTGGAATGACGGGAGCGGACCATAATGAGGTATCGGTGCGTGCAAAGGCCCGCGGTCTTACCCAGGTCGGTTCTCTTGGGGCCGGGAATCATTTCCTTGAGGTCCAGAAGGTCGATGAGATCTATGACCCCTTAGCTGCCAAGGCAATGGGCATCGATGCCAAGGACCAGGTAGTGGTCCTTATCCATACAGGTTCCAGAGGCCTGGGTTATCAGGTATGTGAGGATAAGGTTAGGGAACTAGAATCGCATTACATGAAGGATGGGAGAGGATTCAGAAGTAATGATTTCAATATTACTGTTCCTGACAAACAGCTCGTTTCCGCACCCTTGGGAACCGATGAAGCCAATTCCTATCTTGGGGCCATGAGGTCAGCGGCCAACTATGCCTGGGCCAACAGACAGCTCATTACCCACTGGGTCCGGGAATCGTTCTCGAGTGTGATCAAGGGTACAGGTTTTGATACAGAGATGTCAGTCGTCTACGATGTGGCCCATAATATTGCAAAGATGGAAGAGCATACGATAAAGGGCAGACGAAGGATGGTCTGTGTTCACAGGAAGGGAGCGACTAGAGCCTTCGGTCCTAGTTCAGAGGGCGTTCCCTCGGTTTATTCTGCCGTAGGTCAACCGGTCCTCATACCGGGTGATATGGGAACAGCATCCTATCTTCTGGCGGGTACTGAGAGGGCGATGGAACTGACATTTGGGTCAACTTGCCATGGAGCTGGAAGGGTACTTTCACGGTCCAAAGCAATAGAAAACTTCAGGTCCAACGATATAATCCGTGAGCTATCATCAAGAGGGATCTATGTAAGGGCTGCATCTCCCAAGGTAGTTGCTGAAGAAGCCCCTCAGGCCTATAAGGATGTGGATGCTGTGGTCGAGGTGGTATGCGGAGCAGGAATATCAAAAAGGGTGGCAAGGATGGTTCCAATGGCCGTTATTAAGGGTTAAAATATATTAATAATCAATATTTTTTATAAATAATTATTAAAATGATTATTTATTATGAATTATTTAATTTTCTATAGATACCTATTGAAATATATCTAAAATCCGTACCTGTGACAGACCAAAATAAAAAAATACGATGTGCACCAATCAGTCCCTAAGGAGGAATCATTTCATGGAATCCTATTTGGAAAGACTGAAGGATATGGACCCATCTGATAATATGGATGCGACCATTGAAGCTATCACAAAGGTGATGGAATATGCCAGGTCCCACAAGGGGACAAATATGTTCAAAGAGTCCATGTCCGTCATCGCTGAAAAGGAGGAAAGAGCAAGAGAATACTACCTTAGACCTCTTGATAGCGATCTGCTCTATAATGCCTTGATCGAGCTCCATTCTGAGAATGGCGATGTCGATATGGTCAAAAGGTACAATCGATGTCTGGACCATAGACAGGCCAGAAAATGGACGATACTGGGCGATTGCTACGCTTTGATGGGGGTAAATAAAAGAGCGGTAACATATTTGAAAAGAGCCTTGTTCTTCGGCCCTTCCGAGGATCTTATCGATGAGGTGCGAAAGACACTGGACAAGGCAGAGAAACGTGTTATCAAGGCAGAGGCCGATATCGAACAGGTCAAAAAACGGGCAGAGGAGATTGGCTATGATGTCAAAATCTCATCCCGACTTCTCACGAGCTTACTTGACCTTGATATGCTGGCGGAGATAGACCCAGTGCTTAAGAAGGCATTGAAGAACGCCAAGGATGATCAGGACCTTCTCTACAAGAAAGGCTGTTTCCTGTTCGCAAAAGGTGATTATAGACCGGCCTTGAAACTGTTCAATACCCTGTTGGAGGAGAACCCTAAGTCAAACAACCTAAAGAGGGCAGTGAACATAAGCGAGGAAATGATCAACGGTTCTATATGAAAGGAAAAGAAACCTTTTTCTAAATGGGCCCGGTTGGAGATAATAGGTGCGATCATGGACATAACGCAAGAAGAGCTCGTTCTACTCTACCTTCATGAGACACGGTCATTTGAACTTCTTGAGAACGATGAGGTGCCGCCTTCCCTAACCAGAGAGGCAGTATCCATAAAATGCGGTATGAAACGGGAGGAACTGGAACTTTTCATCACTACAAACAAGACTCTGATAAGGCAAAGATCGGTCAAGGTGAAAAGGAGAAAGAACCTCACAGAATGCATATTTCTCACCTCCAAGGGCGTCCATAAGGCAAGGACAGTCCTTGATAAGGTCAAGGAAGCTAGGTTCGAATACATTGACGATGCTGGGAAACAGGAGAACAGAAAGGTCAGCGATATACACGAGGAACTGAGGAACTTCGGTATAGAGATAACGCTCTTTGATACCTTTGTTCGGGGAAATCGGACCGGAAAGGTGGCATTATCGGAGTTCATAGAACCTTCCAATTGGAAAAAGGACCTTTTCAGAGACCATGCATTTCCTGAAATGGTCATGGTATCGAACACCTCCTGCATGCCTTTCGGTGCGATATTCATCGCCTTCGGAGAACCTGGTATGGTCATCCCGATAAACAAGAGCATAGAGATAGGTCTCCATCCGTTCGGGAGCGGTGATGTTATTCGATGGATGAAGAGAAGGGAGGGTTCCATAGAGGATGCATATTATATAGAGGGAAAGAAGGGTTTTCAGGCACTTGTCTCTGGCCATTCAAAGGTCTTAGAGGATTATGAACGGTACAAAGGGTCTGGTGCCTTTCGGGACGAAGCGGATTTCAAAGGGTATTTCGAGGTCCTGACCAAGTATGACTATTCGATCATATTCTCCTCAGGGGCGGGTTACGGTATCTCGATGGCTGGCCAACTCGGAACCATTCTAGCCGCTCTGTCAATGCATCTTAAGGACGGTATAGGTTTTCCATTCAATATGAAAGGGAAGATAGGGGAAACCTGTAGGCATCTTGACCCGGATAAGATCCCTGTTTGGGACCTGCCTCGGGCTGAGGAACCAATGTCAATAAATGATATGTTGAAGGAGGGACCCGGTCAAAGCTCTTCGACTTCGGCAATATCTATGTCCATAATGAGGCGTTTTGTAAGACTCTCTCAGGCGTTCGAAAGGCACTGGAACTCATCTTTCTCTGCAGATGAAACAGGCAAGATTAGGAAGTTCCAGAAGGTCTTCGGTTTGAGGGAATTCTCATCAGGTGGGGCATGCCTGTCATCCATATTCGCTGCTCCAGTCCTAACACACCTGGAGGAAGATGGTAGCGTATCCATGGACTCTGTCATTTATCCAGAACTCCCAGTTAACAAGAACCTTGGGCTTGTCATAGATCGTAAGGGGGGTATAGATAATCCCATGAGCGGTTTCAGAGAAACATTTCAGAGGTTCCAACCATTGATCCAGATCCATGGGGTCGAGGTCCTGAAGTACTTTTCGGAATTGAAGAGGACATCCGGCGAGCTCGCAAAATTAGCCGCCATGGTTTTTCTGGCCAATCATAGGTTCGCTGATATCGATGCAGACCTGGAACGAAAGGCCATTTGCGACCTGCTGCAGATGCAGAAAGGCATCTATGCCTCACTCGGTATGGAGAACAAAGGGTTCGACACTTTGGACAGATCCATCAAACAGACCGGGTTGGACCTTGTGATCTCTCCCATCGGCGTAGGGAACTCAGGGACCTTTTTCTTCTGCGTTCCCGAGCAGGATTCTCTTCATTCCTTAAAGAACGTAGTTGACCAGATAAATATACCAAGGGGTAAAGATGAGAGGACAGAGGTCGTCACTCATGGGTCGTCCCACAGATATATCTTCAATACCGACCCGCTTCACATCGTAAAAAAATAGGGGTTTCTTTTAACCTCCATTTTATGATCAAAGCTTTATGACCTGTGTGGTAGTGACGAATGCAAGTTGTCCGTTAGTCATATCTAACCCAATTTTATAAGAGCCATCAAAGCCCACCACATAGAAACAAATAGGCAGTTTCTCGATAAGACCTGGATTGATGAGACCAACCATCGGGTACCTCATATCAACTCTTGTCTCCAAGGAGCTACCTGATGTATCTATCCGATCGGATTCCGATGGGGTGCTCTTTCCAAAAGATAGGATTGCGTAAGGTTGTTCGAGCTTTGTAAGGAGTTGTTTCAAGCAGTGTTCGGAACCTGAATAGGTAAGGATGCTCCCAATATCGGACCTATGAAGGTCTACGGGTTCCACATCGTCCGGGAATCCCAGGTCCATTTCTGTGCGCCTCACCGTCTGGTTCCAGGCGAGCTTATCGCCTTTCTCGGCCATTGAGAACCTCCATTGCTCCTTGTTCCCATAGCTTGAATAATTGGAGATCGTCCCGTAAAGAGAAGGGTTGCTCCTCTTATATGCCTTGAACTCTGGGCTGTCCACGAACCTAGATATCGCGTCCTGAGCTGTGAAACCGGTCGGTATTGTGGAAGTCATATTACCGGTATCGGGAACGTATGTCCATCCATTATGGAACTCTGATGATATCTCAGGGAACACCTCATCTGCACTAACATACATATCATGTTTCGTTGATATGTCCCCATATATCAAAGATTTCGCTCCAGCCTCGAAGAATGCCATTTCTTGGAAATGGTTCAACCTATAGGGTGTGGCCACATCATTCTCGGAACTGATGTTCATAACGGACCTCACGGCTAGAGGCAGGTCGTTCGATAACCACAAAGATAGACCGAACTCTTTCAGGTCAAGGTCCTTCAGGTCAGATGTTGACAATTTCAGATCGAGCCTCAAAGCCGGCCTCTGGCCTATGATATCGACCTCGATAGCTTCCCATTCAAGGTCATTAACACCCCAACGGATATCACCCTGCATCCCGACCCTCATATCCCTGCCCTCGGATATGTCCTCGACCCTTAGTTCTCTAAGGTCGGATCCAAGGTCATTATAGATAGTTCCCCTTTCGTTGACCCTGTAATCGACCGTAGTGCCTGCAATGGCCTGGAACTGTAGATCGGTCTTCGTTGATGTGGCCATCTTCGTTGGTCGTTTATTGTAGATATCTATCCAGGTCCTTTGTTCGATATTGCTTGATCCGATCAGTGGGGACCTCATCCCGTTCGGCCTTTCAAGATAACCCTCGAACCTCAGGTTCTGAACTGACCCTCTTTCCAAATTCGGGTATTCTGTCCCCAATCCATCTTTGGAATTTACGAGCTCACTACCTGTTGTCGAGAGTGCGGGATCGTTTCCATCCGTCTTGTATGTCAAGAACATCCGTTTATAGGAAAGCATGTCCTTGGTCCTCAGAATGGAATCTATGTTTTCGATCAATAGGTTCCCGCTGATATTGTATCCAGCCTTATCGGAGAATCGTTCTCTCGAGATCACGAACGTTCTTTCAGAAACGGATATGAATTTATTGGTGGATACCTTATTTCCCTTGAATGCGACCTCTAGGTCCACCCTGTAAGTACCTGCTTTCCTGAAAAAGAGCTGGATGTTCCTTTCTTTGACCGAACCTGATCGGATACTGTAATCCTCAGGGAATATGGTCCAACTGTAGGTAGTTCCTGTCTCTATGGACTTGGCTGTTAATGAAACCAAGGTTCCTGATGAAGGTGCCGAATCACTTATTGTGAAATCAGAGATTGGGTTTGAACCTGAGCCATTATCTGCTTCCTCATCCAGTAGCAGATAGGTAGTATAGCCCAAGATGACCATGATCACAATGGAAAGAGGTGCGATGATGAGAAAAATCCCTTTTTTCCTTGATAATTTAGAGGTTCTACTAACTTTGATCCTTTCAACGGACGGACCAATAGGTTCGGCCTTAGCTGAGAAAGAGGAACCCTCGGTGGAAGGTCTCTTAATAACATCTCCGACCTTTGAAGTGGGTCCTTTTATGATCGAGGTCTCAGGTCTCGTTCTCTCTGTAAGGTCCAGGACCTCTTCTCTATCATTCTCAGGTAGAGTTGAATGGTCCTCGTTCGCAGTGGACAATGAAGCGTCTTGATGGAGGTCATATGAATTAATAACAGTGGATCCTTCGATATCGTGAGGTTGATAGTTCATAAGCAGTCTCTTTCTTCTATTGTATTCTGTAATGTCGGAAAAGAGAAGGCGTTCCATTTCCGTCGTATCAGCACCTGATGATCTTATACCCTTGAGAAAATCTAGTTCCCTTGGAACGTCAACTGGACTTTTCTGTCCTTGTTGATCCAGAGGAAAGGGACCATTATC
The DNA here is from genome assembly GCA_025457865.1 of Thermoplasmatota archaeon. Lineage (GTDB taxonomy): Archaea > Thermoplasmatota > Penumbrarchaeia > Penumbrarchaeales > Penumbrarchaeaceae > JALOTP01. The sequence continues at coordinate 13,602 of JALOTP010000037.1, forward strand.
CATGGAGGTCCAATGGATTGAATTCATTTAATCTTACCGAAAGTGAAAGGCGGGTATTATATATTATTATAATGAGATTAAATTATTCTATATCAGTATAAAATAATAATATAAGTTTAATTTAGTTTTTATAAATATATAAAAACAAATATATATTAGATATATAAAAAATATATTGATATACTGATATAATAATTTATAGATTGAAATACATTATAAAATTTTAAATTAATAGATATATTTCCAAATATAAAGATTTTAAACATATTGCATAGATTTAATACAATATATTTTTATATCGATATTAAAAGAAATATTCTTTATCTTGCAAATTTTATCCTTAAATCTATTAAAAGAAATTGTGGCCTTCGGTAGTCCGAAAGCCACAAATATTTCCATCAATTTATTACAATTGAGCAGGTTTCTATTTCTTATAAACAAATTATAATAAAAAATATTACTTATTAATATATCAAATATGTATAAATTATTATGGGGGCTATCTTTTAGGGGTAAAACCCCTTAGTTAACCATAAGAAACGGTATTCTGTAAATATTTTTTTTTCTCTCTAACTTGGTTCCATTTCTTTAAGAAATATGGGGTCACTCCTTTTACAGAGCTTTGTTTGTACTTGATTGAATGACCCGACGTCTACGATAGGATCGGTACTTCCCCGGTAAATTACACCTTCCCACCTATGATACCCACAATAGATAGGGTTCGAAAGTATCCTTTTAATGGTTTTAGGGTCCCATTTAAGGGAACCTCTCTTTGTTTCTATTCCTCTCATTGAAAGATCTTGGCAGATCTTCCTTAAAGTAGAACCTGCAAGATAGAGAGCGAACATCCTTTTGACCTCTTCTGTTTCTGAGAGTATGGCATAGAGATTACCGTTCTCGATCAAAAAGCCATAGGGAATATTGAACCCTAGGATACCCTTGCCCTCCTTTGCTTTCTGAAGCATACCGATATAGACCCTCTCCCCTATCTGTTCGGATTCGAGCTGAGCGATCCTTTGGATAATGTCCATCACGAACCTTCCCATGGCCGTTGTGGTATCGAACGATTCCTGCATCGAAGTGAACTCCTTTCCCCAATCCCTCAATTGTTCCATCATTAAAGTGAAGTTCTTAGAGTTCCTGTGGATCCTGTCCATCTTAAGGACCACCATTACATCCCATTGGTCCTTTTCCCTAAGCATCCTCTGATATGCTGGTCTGTCATCCGAACGTCCACTATATCCGTCGTCCACATACACCTTGACTACTTCCCAGCCTTTTGCTAAGCAATATGCGTTCAATCTCTCCTCCTGGGCCGCCAGGCTGAAACCCTCCTTTGCCTGGTCCTCAGTCGAGACCCTGCAATAGATGACAGCATTGCTAAAAGCTCCTCTATCCTCGACCTCCTTATCCTTTCTCATCTCTATCACCTTCTATAGCCTTTAAAAGGACTCCCCTGTCATCCAATTCCATCAAGAGGTCATCCCCGACCTTCACTCCCATCAACTGGCAGATGGCGCTCGAAATGAGGATACCTTGCCCAGTCCCAATACGTCTCAACTTGACCCGAAGGTTCGACCGTCCCATAGGACCCTGATTATTATTATAATATAATAATATTATTATAACTTAATTATTATTCAATATATTGGGATATTATATTTCTATATTGATACAATAAGAATATGTCTATTTTTCACAATATTATATTTTTAGATCAAAAAAGAAAAAAATGTGGAGAGAGGGAGATTCGAACTCCCGTGGACACGATCTGCAGTCGTGCGCATAGCCGCTCTGCCATCTCTCCGGCCTTTTTTATGAGCGAAATGGTGCCGTTCATTAAAAGCTTGTCGATATGGATAATTATCAATAAACGATGAGTGGTCCCTTGATAAGCTCTCTAAGGAAGGATGTAGCATAACTCCCTCTGAAGAGGGTGAATTTCAATTCTAACATCGTTCTTTCAATGGGCATGTTGTCCATCACTGTTTCCTTATCCGATTGTACCCTCCATTTTAGGTCAAATACCGGTGCGAGGATCTCTCTCCTTATACCATTGGAAGAGATCTTTTCTATTTCGAAGATATCGAAGTCCTCTGCTATGAGGTCTTCGGAACTAATTATCGACCTTTCTATCTCTCCCATTTCTCCTTTTGCATATATTGGATCTCGACCGATGATGAGGCCTGATATGAAAGCCCTTCCATCTTTGACCAATCTTTGCATCTCATCGATGTTGTCTTTTCTTACTTCGATATAGGTATGACGGTCAGGGAGTCTTTTCTTGTTCAGAGGGAGCAACATATCACCTTCCACAGGTTCGTTCAACGATATCCCTCTCCTGATCCTCTCAGACAACATCCTGTTGAAAAGGTAAGATTGGTATGCATGAACGAACATCATCTTCAGGTTCTCAGGTAGGATCTCCAATGCACCGGTCCAATCATCCGGGTTCTTGCTGAGATGCGATATCATGGACCTTTCGAAAATCGCGTCCATAGGATAAAAGGCCAAAGCATTTTCGAAATCCAAGTTCTTTTCGAGCTGTCTTCTCTTCTCCTGTTGTTTGGCAGGTTCTTTCTGATAAGGTTCACATATATACGTGAGGACAGCTTCTTTGAATTGCCTCTTCACAATCTGTTTTCCTACAAGATGGGTGATGGGTCTTACTGCCCCAAAACGTTGAACGCCGAAGAAATTCGGGAAACCCCCTATAGATACCATCTTGCCCAAGCACCGCTCTGTCAAGGACCTGACCCTCTCCTGGTCAATGGATATGTCCCTTATCTTGATATGAAAATCATTCCCATAGAGACCTCCTAGTACCAGGTCCGTGGAGGAGCGATATATGTTCGATATCCTGAGGTCCCTCAGTTTGACCTGTAGCAATCTTTCTGGTGGGCATTTGAATGACATGAGCTGTGATGTGATCGCTCGTTTATCTTTGGTCCCGGCGAATTTGATGGCCTTTTTGGACATACCGATGGAATCGGCCAAAGCCTGGACAAGTCGGTTCGTCTCCCAGTTCCTCACAGTGACCGTGGCAATGGAAAAATCACCTTCCAGCACCTCTACCGGTGGCTCGGAGATCTCTTTTACCACGAAATCCTCTGGGTCCTTTCTAAGTCTACCACCAAGTGGTTCAGTATCTGTAAAAAAGACCTCAAGACCGATATTGTGTTCCTCTTGGAGCGGCAATGGCCCCATGTTCATCATCTCAGATCTGTTTGGAGAACTGTACTAGCATATCCTTGTATGTATTTGAGAGGGCCTTGCAGGCCTTTTTATATGCATTCTGAGGTTTTCCAGCTGTAACTTTCAGTGAGAATGGGGGAATATCCAATTTTGGATGTCTAACGTTGTAATTTGCATATTCCACTGCATCATCCGTTAATAGCTGGTTCCTCAGAGGTATAAGAAGGACCTCGCTCTCGTCCTCCAATTTGAACTCTATTGAGTCCTTTTCCTTCTTTATCAACTGAACGTTCATGAGAATGGCTGAACACGGAACAATACTTATATCTTTTCCTCACTAACGTACTAAATGGCTTTCGGAAGGACCGTATCGGGTTTGAAAAGGCAAGCAGGGATGAATACCAGAAGGTCCAGATCACTTGGCCAGAACTTCTTGACAAATGATTACATCTCGGAAAGGATAGCTGCATCGATACCTGAGGAGGCACTACGCTATTTGTTCGAAATAGGGCCTGGAAAGGGAATTCTGACCGAAAAGCTCCTTTTACGGGGTGGAAAGGTAAGAGCAGTGGAACTTGATGAGAGAATGAGACCGTACCTTTCCCCACTCATCAAGACCTATGGCCAGGACATTGATATTATCTGGGGGAATGCCATAGATTCAGTTGGTACAATGTTCCTACAACCAACGTTCCTTGTATCGAACTTACCATTCAATATTTCCACTGAGCTCTTCTATGGGTTATGCGAGGGGTTACCGTTCAGTGACCTTATCATGACCCCATTCCTTGGTGGTATTGTGATGGTCCAGGAAGAGTTCGGAAGGAGATTGTTGAACGGACCAGGAAGCAAGGATTACGGAAAACTAAGCATACTCTTCCAGTCAAAGATGGATGCGCACCCACTTTTTCGGGTTAAAAGGGGGAATTTCGATCCTGTCCCCAATGTCGATGCTTTGGTGATTAGTTTCGGACCGAAGAGGAACGGTGTCCGTATTCCAAAAGATGAGACCATGTTCAAGAAGGTCTTGCTCGCTTCGTTCTCTTCCAGAAGGAAGAAACTTAGGAATTCCCTTCATCCTGGTGATCTGGGAATACGTTCTGATATGAACGCAATAAGAGGGCTTCTACAAAGATTGGATATCGATGATCTTAGACCTGAAGAGCTAAGCGTTGACCGATTCTTGGATATCTCGGATGGTTTAACGGGTCTCTGACCACAAAACCTTTTATCATTACTATGCCTTAGTTGCGACCATATGAAGAGGAAAGATGATTTCGAATGGACCTTGAACAGTGTCGGAAGGAACGTTCCCATTGAGATAGGTGGAAGGAATCTTCGACCGTATTCAGGTCATCTTGGGATCATACCAGAAAAGAAAAGGGAGGTCGGAAGACCCATAAGACATCATGAACCTGGTAAAGATAAGGTCTCCAGGGACATCATGGACATCCTAAGGAAAGTCGAGCTGTCAGATGGTATGAGCATATCCTTCCATCATCATCTAAGGAACGGCGACAGTTTGGTCAATATGGTAATGGACACAATCAAGAAGGCTGGTATCAAGGATATCACCCTCCTCCCAACGGCCCTCTTTCCGGTCCATGAACCGCTCATAGAAAGGATCAAGGACGGCACGATAGCAAGGATAGAAGGCTCATTGAACGGCCCTATTGGTCGATATATATCGATAGGGAACATAGACCAACCAGTCATACTCCGGAGCCATTCCGGAAGGTTCAGGGCCCTTGCGCATGGTGAGATCAAGATAGATGTTGCTTTCCTTGGTGTGTCCTCTTGTGACGCTATGGGAAATGCCAATGGGATCGATGGACCATCAGCATTCGGGTCATGCAGTTTTCTGAAAGGGGATGCGCACCTGGCAGATAAGACTGTATTGATAACCGACAATCTTGTACCATTTCCCTGCACACCTATCGCGATACCGGCTACTGATGTGGACCATGTCCTTGTCGTCGATTCGATAGGAGACCCAGCCGGTATACTTTCTGGTTCATTGGAAATTGCATCCGACCCAGTAAGCATGACCATCATGGACCTTGTTATGAGCATATTGAAAGAGGCAGACCTTCTCAAGGACGGTTTTTCGTTCCAGGCTGGGTCTGGAGGGATCTCGCTTGGATTGACCCAAAGGATCTCGGACCTTTTCGCTACGAAAGGGCTAATTGCTTCATATGCGGTCGGTGGTACGACAAGATACCTTGTCGAGATGCTTGAAAAAGGGAATCTTAGGAAGCTCCTGGATGGACAGAGCTTCGATCCACGATCCATTCAATCATTGAGAACGAACAGGGACCACGTTGAGCTCTATGTGGACCAGTATAGCAACCCTTATACCGGCGGTACAGTGACCGAGAACGAGCAGGCATCGTTCCTCTCGGCCACAGAGGTAGATATCGATTTCAATGTGAATGTTAACACGCATTCGGACGGTTGGTTGTTGCATGGGATAGGAGGACACCAGGATGTGGCCTACGGTTCCCAGATGAACATTGTGACGGTTCCGCTTTTAAGGAAAGGCAATCCGATCATCAAAGAAGAGGTCTTGACAGTTACAACTCCTGGTGAGCTGATCGATATGGTCGTTTGCGAGAAGGGGATGGCATTCAACACATTGAATGCCAGGTTGTCGCATGTTCAAAGGAATATGGACCTGGAGGATAAGTGCAGAAAGGCGGGTCTACCAGTAATGACCGCAGAGGACCTGCGTTCGATGGCATTGAATTGCGGGGGTAAGGACATAATGCCAGAGTTTGGGGAGGGAGTTGTGGCCCTGGTCAAATACATAGATGGAACAGTACTTGACTTCGTCAGGTCCTTAAAATGAAAGACATCATTTGATCGCCCTCATTTCTGTCTCTACCGCCCTATCGGATGGGAACTTATGAAGGAACCTTCGAAGACATTGCATATATTCCTCTGTCTTTCCGAGCTTTCCATACGCCCTTCCCATCGGAAGTAAGATTATTGTTCTCTCCGGGTCAAGGGAAAGGGCCATTTCGGAGATATCTATGCAATCCTTGAACCTATTCATGGAGTACAGGACCTCTGCCAGTTTTCCACCAATTTCCGGGTCAGGATGCGAATCCATTACCTTTTTTAGGACATCATAAGCCTTCTGAAATTCTTTTTTTCTCGAATATTCACAGGAGAGTATGAGAGCTGATTCCTTCCTGAACGGGTCCAAGCTTAGGGCGTTCTTGAGGACAGGAAGGACCTTTCCTTCCATACCCTCCATCTGCAGAAGCGTTTTTCCCATTTCCAACCATACAGAAGGTATGTATCCGTTCTTGGTCAGTATACTCCTATAGCAATCCAGTGCTTCTTTCATACGACCTTTCGCAAAGAGCAACTTACCTTTGTTGAATAGCGCCTCCTCATAGGTACCTGGATGGAGCTCGACTGCCCTTGTATAGGCTGCTAGCGCCTCATTCGTATCGCCTTTCAGATTTTGGACCTCTCCCAGTTCGAACCATGCCAATGGGAAGTTATTCCTGACTTTCAAGGCTTCGTTAAGAGATTGCTTCGCCTCATCTAGAAGGTCCAATTTCTTAAGTATGACGCCTTTGTAATAATAAGCAATATAGAAGTCCGGTTGGAGCGATATGGATGCATCGAAACATATCATTGAATCATCGTACCTGTCCAAATAGTACAAGGCAAGCCCCTTCCCGCAAAGAGAACGGATATTTGTCTCATCGGAAAGGAGCGACCTGTCGAAATGATCTATGGCCTTCTCGAACCTTTTATCGGAAAGGAATGCCATCCCGAGATTGCATAATACCCTAGAGGATCCTATCTGGCCGTTCAATGCGTTTCTAAAATCCCTTATGCTCTGGTCCGGGTCTGGTAATTTCAACCAAGCGATCCCTCGGTTGTTATAAGCATCCAAAAGCAGAGGGTCTAAACTGAGGGCCAGGTCAAAGTTCTGCACTGCAAGGGCATATTGCTCTTTCTCTTCATAGAGCATGGCAAGGTCGTAAACGGCCTCAATAGGGTTCTTATAGGAGCTTACTGCATCCTTCATTTCTTCTATGGCCTTATCGATATCCCCAAGTTCCCTAAATGTCAGAGCAAGACCAATTTTGGCAGAGTAACGGTCCTTTTCTGAAGAGGGGGCTCCAAGAATTGCAGTGAAATGGTCGTGGGCACTTTTGAGATCTTTCTGACCTAGAGCATGGAATCCATCGAGAACTTCATTATCAGACATTGACGCACCGCTCGAAGCATGGTCGAATGACCTGGATTGATGATAAAGGTTTCTTATCAGGATGCGACAAAGAATATGTAATCGACGTCCGATGATGTAAAAGGTGTTCCTACACATGTCCCGAAAAGAGACGACCTCTACTGGAGACAGAAATGTCCAAAGGGCTAGAGATGTAAATAATGCGATATTAGGCCTTCTGGAAAGGTCCAGGCGAGTGCGTATAACCGGCCTCGAAGGCCAGAATGGCCTGGCCGTAGGACTGTCCGGAGAGGTCGAGGTCAATGCATCAGGGAATGTGGGCAGCTATCTTGGGGCATTCAATAATGGGGCTGTCATTATTCTGAGGGGGAACTGTGGTGACCTTGCAGGGGACAGTATGGCCTCAGGTGGGCTCATCATAGAGGGCGATTCAGGAAGGGACTGCGGTATCAAGATTAGCGGAGGGGTCCTTGTTATCAAGGGAAGTTCCGGTCATTCCCCGGGAAGGGGTATGACAGGAGGTACAGTGATAATATCGGGAGATGTGAACGGTGATGCATGTCCAATGATGGAGGGTGGCCTGATGATCATTGCCGGGAACGTAAAAGGTAGGATAGGCCCGCTAAAGAACGGTGGGAACGTCCTAATAGCTGGTTCGTCCGGCGGACCCGAGGACTGGTCATTGGAGGTACCTTTGTCCGAGAACGACCTTGTTCTCCTTGAGAAATATCTCAAACATTACATGATCGATGCCGTTCCCAGGACATTCAGGAAGTTAGTTCCTAAGAATGGAAAATCAATTGACCGACCTGGAACATCACCCATTGGACCACTTGATGAAAATGTTCTGGACCGTTCGGATGTTCACGACGACCGCTTTATTCGAAATTTCCTGGACGATATCTCATTTGTTACATCGGACCTTAATGTTCCCGAGACCAAGGACCCTTCAAGGAACGGTCTTGTCATTGGAAGGGAGGAATCGCCGGGGGCAGTGTTGTTTGATGACCCGTTCATGATGGACCTGAACGCACACTACGGATTATCGAACGAAGTAATGCTTGGAGTGGCAACAGCATGTACTATGAAAGGATGGCCGTTTTTTTTGAAGGGAAAGATCGGTCCAGAGATGAGGGAGCTCTTCACTTCTCAGCGGACAAGGACCATCTACAGATTGGATGGGAGGAGGAATGATCTCGATCTTATGATGCTCAAAGGTTCGACCGTGCTTGAACTTCCTATACTAGATGATATGGGGGATCGATTGCCGGAGCTTACAAAGGGAAAAGACCTGAACGATCTAATGGATATGCTCCGAGAAGTGAGGGCGGGACCTATTATGACAAGCATCAGATGCACATCTGTGGATAATGATATGGAAACGGTGCTGCTTACGGAACCAGATGCTGTCCTATTGAGATCGCCCAATATCTTATCCGAACCCTATGATAAAATGAACTGTCGAATTATGAACCCGATAGTTCATTCTTTGATAAGCACGAACAAGCACTTTGAGGTCATGGGTTCAAGGAAAAAGGGTGTCAAACTACTTGTATCTGGTGATATCGGGGGGGCTCTCGATGCGGTAAAGCTCCTCTGTTTAGGGGCTGACGGTCTCTGTATAGGGGACCATATCTTAAGGCAAATATCAAAACCTACGGCGGAAGGTGAGAACCTTGATGGAATGGATTGGTCTATGATAGGTGAACGGACCATGGAGGCCATAGGAACATTTCGTAGGGACATAGGAAGGGTATTGACAGAATTGAACATTAGTTCATATTCTCAATTGATACCTCAAAGACTTGTTGCTCTCACCTACGATACTGCTTCCGTGACAGGGCTCCCTCTCGCTGGTTACGGTTCTGTGCTGCCTATGTGGATGCAGTAGTTGATTACATTGACCTTTTACCTTTTCCAACTATATCAGAGTATATTCGATCCTGGTAGTATCCGCGCCCTTTGATCTTTTTGTTATTGATCTAAGACCTTTAAGCTCGGATAAGGACCTTATATGGGTACCAGCACATGGGCAAAGATCGATAGCCCCATCCTTACCTATCAAAACGGTCCTTAATCTTGATATGTGCTTTGGGAGCCTCGAAAGATCGACCCTTTCTGTGCCTATGGAGGATTCAATGACGTCCTTACTGAGTTCAACAAGGCTCACTATATGGTC
>JALOTP010000083.1 GCA_025457865.1 Thermoplasmatota archaeon
GCCTTTCCCTTTAGGACGAACCCTATGAGGACGGCATATCCCATCAACATCCCAGCCAGCGTGAGGATGGCCACTCCGAGGTTGGGGGGTATGAAGCCAAGAAGCCATGCCCCTCCATAGGATGGAAGGAAGCTGTATGCCGATACTATCAGGATGCCCGGGATGATGACGTCACCAAGGCCCATGAACAGGGACCGCCTCTTCCTCTTGGGGTCCATTAGGTTAGTCTCGTCCTCGTAGCGGTAGTCGAGCCTCATGGGGAAGACAAGGAGTATGGGCATCTTCGCCTCCACCACGGAATCGGCAAGGGCTATCATGTGCTTGGTCTTGTAAACAGCAACAGCGTCATAACCGGCTAGGAGGACCAGAAGGAGAAGTGTGAAGAGCAGGGGGAAAGAGATACCCATGAGAGCGACCACCCCGGCCCCCATCAGGATGCCGGCAAGGTCTATGAGCCACCATTTGGGCTTTTTCATGATAAGGATGACGAGGCCCAGAGCAAGCAGGAACGCACTTCCCTGGACCCACCATTGCATCCTCTCCTCGGATGTCAGCGTCCCCATGCTCACGGTGCCTTCGTCAACAATGATGACCCTTCCGTCGATATCCTCTGCGAAGAGGCCTATTGGGGTCTCGGTAAGGGTGTAGCTTTCACTATCGAACGGTCCGTGATTTGACCACAACCTTTTATATAGGGTCCTACCGACCACGTAAATGGCTTGAACCCGACCAAATTCATTCCCAGTGGTCACTTCACAGGCAATGCTGGTCAGGTAGGGTGACACCGGTGGAACATCATGTATTCCAATGAAGTCACTACTATGTGAATTTTCTATTTGGCCCTGTCTCCAGTAATAAAGGAGAAGGGTTTGCGTTGATTGAGGCATTTCGGAGGTTTTTATGAAATAATGGTCGCTCCAAGCAATGAAAATGTCCCTTTCGATCTTCGCCCATGAGAGATTCAAACCTCCAACGATGCCGCCACCCCAGCCGATCTCTATGGTATCGTTCAGCTCCTTTGCCTTGATCGAATAGAATCGGGTTTCATTCCAGATGAAATTCAATCCATTGGAAAAACCGGGTGCAGGGTCGAATGTACCATCAAAATGCTCACCTGTCAGAGTTGGATGGTCAGATCCTATTCCAAAGAAGGTGATATCAAATGCCCCAGCAATACCATTCCAGAAAGCCATGATATAGGGCTTCCCGGAAGCGCTGGCCGTGGAGGTCCCTAGAAGGGAATAGGAACCGTTCCCATGGGTCGGTTCCCACTCGAGCACGATATCCCCAGCTGTTGTGACGGACCAAACGGTCGCTTTCCCATCCTTGACCCCCAGAACGGTCCATACCCCAGCATTGAATGAGGGGTCATCGACCATCGTCAATCCCTTGACCGATGACACTTCTGTGTACTCACCCTTACTCCTCTTAAGGGCATGGAACGAACTTTCTGTCAGGACCAGCAGACCCGCGTCCATATCCAGTGGGTTCAGTGGCAGGGCCCTGTTCGCGCCCTTGACCTCGAAATGGTATTCCTTCCACATCTCCGGAACACCGTTCGCGGCGATATCGATGAACGGGGTGAAAACCGTTGTAGTCGAGAGGAGGACCGCGAATGCCAGCAGGTACTTGAGCTTCAACCTCCTCCTTTTTAAAAACTTCCTCAGGAGGAGGATGACGACGGCCATGACTATGACCATGCCAAGGAAGAGGAAGGCATAGAGCGGGTTCTCAGCATACTCCCCCATCCCTGCGTTCATACCAAGGGCGCTGTAGAACGGTCCGATGAAAAGGGCGAGCGATATCGTGACGATGATCAAACCGACCGTCATCGCGATGGGCAGTGCGGCCCTTCCGAACGCCGATGGACCTACGGCCCCCTCCTCCACCGGTGCTCCCTCTGGAGCGCTTCCCTCAGGCACCAGTCCTTTGTCCCCCTACCCAAGCTTGTAACCTATCTTGCGGAGGAATCCGAGCCTCCATCTCTGGTCATCGGGCCCCTCAACGCCTTTCGCCCTCTCTCCGTCAATGACCCCTATGACACCTCTGCCCCTCTCGTTCTCAACAATGATGACATCGGTCGCATTCGCAGTGGCGCAGAACACCCTGCAGACCTCCACGCACGATTTCACTGCGTTCAGGACGTTCACGGGGTAACCATCCTTCATGAAAACGATGAAGGTATGCCCGGCCCCTATCCTCTTCGCATTGGACCTTGCCAGTTCGACCATCTGCTCATCGTTCCCACTCCATCGTACAAGGCACGCCCCGGAGGCTTCGCAGAAAGCGACCCCGAACTTGATGCCTGGGGACGCATTGACCATTACCTCATGCAGGTCCTCCACGGTCTTTATGAAGTGCGACTGTCCCAGGATGAAGTTCACATCATCCGGCTTCTCGACCTTGACGGATAGGACCTCCATTCTCCATCACCTAGAAGGGGATACGAGTACTACTAAATCCTTTTAATGGTGGCCCTGGACCTCGAGGTCGCAAGGAGCTCGGAAGCCCTAGATGCGTTTATGTCCCCGTCAACGACCATTGCATCGACAAGGACGTCCACCTCATCAGGCCGGGCCCCGGCCTGAATGGCCAGGTTCCTGGCATGGAGCCTCATGTGCCCCTTCTGAATGCCCTCGAGCGACAAGGCTCTCAAGGCAGCGATGTTCTGGGCCAGCCCGACGCTCGCAAGGACCTCTCCCAGCTCCCTGGCGGTCGTGACCCCCATGAGCTTCAGGGAGGCCTTGGCCGCTGGATGGACCTTGGTGGCCCCACCGACCACCCCCACCGCTGTCGGGACCGTTATCTCCCCAATAAGGTCCCCTTTCCCATCCCTATGGAAGCTGGTCAGAGGTGAATACCTGCCTGATAACGAGGCATAGGCATGGGCTCCCGCCTCCACCGCCCTAGTATCGTTCCCTGTCGCGAGCACGACCGCATCGATGCCGTTCATTATCCCCTTGTTATGGGTCGCTGCCCTGTAAGGGTCCGCCTGGGATAGAAAGAACGCCTTGAGGATGGAGGATACACCCTCATCTCCCCCTAGCTCCTCCTTGGGGAAGATGGCCTTGGCAGAGGAGAGCCTTCTGGTCGCAAGATTGGAAAGTATCCTGAGGACCGCCCTTCCGCCGGTGATATCCTCCAGGAGGGGTGCCACGGCCTCTGCCATGGTATTGACTGCGTTCGCTCCCATAGCATCCCTGCAATCAACGAGAAGATGGACAACCAACATCGTCCCTGCAGGGTGCTCCAATATCCTTACTTCCAATTCCCTGGCCCCGCCCCCTGCTTTGACCAGGAGAGGGTCCTTCTCATCGGCCAGGGAAAGGACCTCATCCTTCTTAAGGTTGACAGCAACAGCAGCCTTGGCCGGGTCTTTGAGGTCCGTGAGCTGGACCTGCCCTATCATGATCTGTTCGGTGCTCCATGCCGTGAACCCCCCCCTCACCCTTGCCATCTGCGCCCCTTTGGAGGCCGCAGCTATCACGGAGGGCTCCTCTGTGACCATGGGAACGAGCACATCCCGGCCGTTCACCTGGAAGCCCGTAGCGACCCCAAGGGGCAAGTGGAAGCTGCCTATTACGTTCTCTACCATCCCTTCCAGGACCGGGTCCTGGAGAGCAGGGTCGAAAAGCGCTCGGAGGTCATCTTTGGTCAGGCCCGAGGCCTCGGCCACGGCCTTTTTCCTTGCATCAGGGTCCTTCTTATAGAGGCCAGGTATGACAGAGCCCAAAGAGAATTCCCCCTTCAGCCCTCCCTCTTCTCGACAATGGCACGCCTCAACCTTATACCGCGTGGGCAGTCCAATTCGGGGCCGACGGATGCTACGAGTACCTTCTGCCCTGCTGCCAGGTAGGCACGGGAGCAGAGGAATTGGTTGGGGCACCATAGGACAGGGCATTCGGGGCCCTCCAATGTGATCAGTGCCCCCTCCAGTGCCATCCTTGTCGGGACCGAGGCCTCAAGGGGTTCTTCGGCTATCTCGACAACGACCGCCCTACCATCGGTATGCAGGGCGCAGGGATGGTCCTTGTCCCTGACGGCCACCACCCTGTATGTCCTGCCCTTCTCAAGACTGTGGCAGATGACCTTGAACTCGCAGGGTTCGCACTCCTCTGCCATCCCGGTATAACGGAACCTTTGCCCGACCCTCGCCATCGGGGGTCCAGTGAGCGTGACCTTCCCCATCATCATTCACTTTGTCCGATCGATTTGGTATACGTCCAATAAAAGCGAGGTATTATTAATCATTATAGGTTTTCCCTAAGCTCCCCCCTTTTAAAGAGCGGTCGATGGAGGGAAAGGGATATAAATAAGTACTAATATCGGGGGCTCCTAAAGCCCATGCCAGCAGCAGGTCTGGCATCCCCCGGCTTGATACCCACTGGACGACGCTTGCGAGCGATAGGGTCCAGTATGGAGGCCTTGGTTTGGCAGAAAAGAAAGGTAAGAAGGATGCGAAGGCGCCAGATGCACCAGCGCATGGTCCAGACTTCAAATACATTGTCCGCATTGCTAATACGGACATCAACGGAGAGAAGCGTCTTATGGACGGTGTCGTGACGATAAAGGGCATACACTACAGGTTATCCAAGGTCATCGTTGATGACCTGGGTGTTCCTCACGACAGGCTCATGGGCGACCTTACCGACCAGGAGATCGAGAGGCTCACTTCGCTTATAGATGACATCCCCACGAAGTTCCCCCACTGGATGCTCAACAGGCAGAGGGACCTGGAGACCGGGGAGGACACCCATGCCATCTCCCAGGACCTGGACATCATCCATAAGGACGACATCAATTTCCTGAGGAAGATAAAATGCTACAAGGGCGTGAGGCATGAACAGGGCCAGAAGGTCAGAGGCCAGAGGTCCAAATCCAACGGCAGGACCGGCTCCACGGTCGGTGTCGTCAGGAAGAAAGTGGTCCCGTGAGGTGATGGTGATGGGCGACCCAAAGAAATTGAGAAGGAAGTATGACACCCCGTCCCATCCTTGGAGGGGCGACAGGATCAAGGAAGAGAAAGAGCTAATGGCCAAGTTCGGCCTCAAGAACAAGAAGGAGGTCTGGAGGATGAAGTCCTACCTCAGGGACCTCAGGGGCCAGACCAGGATGCTCCAGGCCAAGATCAGGACAGAGGACCAGCAGGCCATAAAGGAGGCCGACCTGCTCCTTAACAGATGCTATTCCATGGGCATCCTGCCGGAAGGGGCCCCTCTCCAGGAGGTCCTTGCGATACAGCTGGACCTTATCATATCCCGAAGGCTGGAGAGCCTTGTCTACGCTAAGGGGCTTGCGTCGACCTACAAACAGGCACGGCAGATGATAACCCACGGCCATGTCACGTTGAAGGGCCGGAGGGTCACCATCCCCGGAATGCTCGTCAGGAAGGGGGAAGAGAGGACCATCGAGTATGATGCGGGTTCACCGTTCACCTCAGAGATGCATCCCATGAGGCCTCAGACATCGAACGCCGGGGAACCGGAACCGTCGCAGGTCCCCTTGAAGATCAAGATAGAGGCCCCAGGGCCGTGAAGGAGGGAAATGGATGACCGAAAAATGGGGGATCTGCCACATATATGCATCTTATAACAATATCCTGGTCACGCTTACGGACCTGACCGGGGCCGAGACGCTGGGCAAATGCACCGGCGGAATGGTGGTCAAGGCCGCCAAGGACGAGGCCTCACCGTTCGCTGCAATGAAGGCCGGAGAGTCCATTGCCGAGAAGGCGGCAGAGAAGGGAATTACCAATATCCACATCCGTGTGAGGGCCCCCGGCGGCAACGGACCGAACTCGCCAGGACCCGGTGCACAGGGTGTAATAAGGTCCCTTTCCAGGGCCGGGCTCCGTATTGGAAGGATAGAGGATGTCACCCCTGTCCCGCATGACGGCACGAAGCCGAAGGGCGGGAAGAGGGGCAGAAGGGTCTGAGGGGGTTCAACTGTGAAACTGTTCGTCAGGGAGCTCACCGATAACAGGTGCTCCTTTGTGGTCGATGATACGCGTCCGGACATAGTCAACTTGCTGAGGAGGACCATGGTCACCGAGGTCCCGAAGATGGCCATAGACGAGGTGGAGTTCCACATGGGCCCCATCCGTGACGAGGACGGGAACGAGTACGATTCCAACTCCGCCCTCTTCGACGAGATGATATCCCACCGTCTCGGACTGGTCCCGATACCAACGGACATAGAGCACTTCACCTTCAGGGAGAAATGCGAGTGCAACGGAGCAGGTTGTCCTCACTGCACTATCATCTACGTCCTGAACAAGAAGGGGCCTTGCACCGTTTATTCCGGCGACCTGCAGCCCCTTGGTGATATGTCGCTCAAGGTCAAGGAGGAGCTCATACCACTCGTCAAGTTGAAGGAGAAGCAGGCGCTCCTCATCTATGCTACGGCCGTGATGGGGAACGGTAAGGCCCATGCGAAGTGGCAGCCAGTGACCGTTTGTGGGTACATGAACTATCCCAAGGTCAAGATCAACAATGATGTCCAGGTCGATGATCCCCAGAAGATCGTCGCTATATTGCCCAAGGGGGTCCTTGACCACCAGAAAGGTGCATTCGTTCTGAAGGACATAGCCCCGCTGGAGAAGAAGGATGCGTCCTTCTACGATAGCCAGATACCTGCCATCGATGGGAAGAAACCGGTCGAGATCGGTTACGAGGAAAACAAGTTCGTCTTCTCGTTCGAGACCGACGGTTCGGTCAAGGCGAAGGACGCTCTCAAGTTCGCTCTCAACATCCTCTCCGAGAGGTTCGAGGAGCTCAGGGAGCAGCTTTCGGGGATAGATGAGGCTTAAATAGATATGGAATATCAATAAAAAAAATGCGAGGGTAGCTCAGCTTGGTCAAAGGCGCCAGATTGAGGGTCTGGTCCTTAGTGGTTCCTGTGTTCAAATCACAGCCCTCGCACCATTTTCCTCTCGTCGATTATTTTTGGATCACGGAAAATGGTGCTTTACATTGATTATACTCGAAAAAAAAGAATACCAAAGAG
>JALOTP010000084.1 GCA_025457865.1 Thermoplasmatota archaeon
CCTGATGGTCGATATCGCGGAGAGCGGGGCCAGGTAGCTCGTCCTGGGATTGGTCGTGGAGGGGAGGTTCTGCATGAGGACCGTCATCATGCCGAAGCGTCCCTTGACCTCCACCCTGTGCTGGTTCCTTGAGACAGATGGGTCCACTATCACCCTGACCAATGTCCTGTCGAAACCTATGCCCGCCAGAGATACGGCGGCGGCGACGTTGACGTTCTTTGGGAACTTGGAGACCGCATCCCTTGCAGGGCCCTCGAAGAGGACCACGGGCTCGGTGATGTTCTTCAGGTCCTTTGCCCTGTCGTGGAGCGACGGGTCCATCGATAGGCCTTCGGGGGGCTTTGTGACAGTAAGGGTTATTGATTCTATCTCAGCGATGGAAGCAGACCCGATCCCGTCCACGCCCGCTATCGCTCCCGAGGGGACGAAGATGCGGACCCCTCTCTCCTTGGCCTTTGCCCTCATACCGTTCCAGAGAGCATCGTCAACCAGGGCTCCGACAGACAGCACCATCACGTCCTTGCCCATGTCAAGGGCCTTGGGGAGGACCTCCCTTACAGCCTGCTGGGAGGCGGCCTCTACGACAAGGTCGGTATGGGAGATGAGACCCGAGACATCGCCGGGGGGAAAGGGTTTGGCCTTCTTGAGGGCGGAGCAGAGCTTCAAGGTGGCATCGTAGTTGGAGTCCAGGAGCTCTATTGATGTGACCTCGTCCATCAGCTCAAGGGCCGATGCTATGGTTGTGCCTATGAACCCGCATCCGACTATACCTATGCGCATGGGACCACCGAACAAACCGGGATGGGCATGGGGCAATACGAATAAAAGGGCTTTCATGGGATGTCAGTTCGCCTTGGTGGCATCCAGGACCGTTTCTATGAGGTCTATGGCCTCATCCAGGTCTAGAGAGTTGTCCATCCTCGTCAGGATCTCTCTGTCCAGGGTGATGAGGTTCGTTCCTGTCCTCGATGCCGAGCTGACGTGGACGGCATCATAGAAGGTCAATCTGTGCTCCCTGGAGATCGCCAAGGCACCCATGAGGACGTCTCGGTCCAAAGGTATCTCCTTGAGGTCCATCTCGAGGAGCTTTTCCATATAGGCACTGGCGTCTCGGTTCGTTCCCTTGGTGAATTGGACCAGACAGTTCCCGACCTCACAATGGACCAGAGGTGAGATGGCAAGCGATATCTTTGCCTCATCGCACAGTTCGAAGAGCCTCACGGCATTATCTGACTGCTCTTCCTCATGGAAGAGCGGCACTATGACAGAGGAGTCAAGGACCAGCATCATCTGGAATCCCTGTCCTTGCGGATGAGCTCGACCCCGGTCTTTCCGTGGGTCCTGAACCTGTTCTTCCTGAACCATTCCACGGAATCCATGGAGCGCTCCAACCTCAACTGGACCTCCAGGACCTCGGCCAAGTAACTCCCGGGTGACCTGCCCTTCCGTCTGATGGCCTCCACGACTTCGTCATCGAGCCTTATCGAAACGACAGTGGACATGTAAACACCATGTAAACATGCATCTCTTTTTATTTATATGTATTCTTTTAGTCCACACATACATTATTCCTATGGTTCATGAGCCATTAAAGTATATAAAGGGGCTAAGTAGGTCTACTTTTCATGAGGTCCGTGATGACATGCATTGTCCTTGTGGTCCTTCTACTTTATCTTCCTTACGATTCGAAGGGAGAGACCATTGATCCAGGATCTGTAGAACAGATGAATAACGGACCAATGAAGAAACCAGATATACCTCAATATTTCATTGAGAACAATGGTCAATGGCAATCCGATATCAAGTTTTTTTCAGAGACCACTTATGGGAGCTTTATTCTAACGAACGATTCTATCTTCCTATCTCATTATAAGGTCACTGGAGATGAGATAAAATATCGGAACATGGAGATAATGTTCGTTTCCCCCAACACAGAAAAAATTGAGAGGAACGGTGAAGATATTGTGGTCCCTCAGATCACTTTCTTTTACGGAAGTAACGCAGATAAGCCAATATTTTCAAAAGGTTATGAATCAGTGAAATATCTCAACGTCTGGGATGGGATAGACCTCTTCTTCCATTTCGATGAAAATGGCCTGTTCAAGTATGATGTTAGACTTTCAAAGGATGCTGATCCCAACAGAGCATGTTTCAGGGTGAGAGGATGCGATGAACTTCGTCTTAACGATGGTCGTCTCATAATGCGACAAGAGGGAAAAAGTGTTGTCCAAGAGAGACCATTGGCATTCACTGAATCATCTAATATTGAAATAGGATGCAAATATGAACTGGTTAGACCAGATACTTATCGCTTCTCAATAAAGAGGAACGGATATGTGGATCCGATAATTATTGATCCAATAATAAATTCTACCTTCTTGGGAGGAACCGATAAAGATGATATTTACTTATTAAACCATAATAATGCAATAATTGATGATAACGATGATGTATACATTACCGGAGGTACTTATTCTAATGATTTCCCAACAACTCCTGGCTCCTATTCTATTAGTAAAACGGGAAATTGCGATATCTTTGTCACAAAAATGGATCATATATTATCTAGAGCGGTTTTTTCTACATATATTGGTGGATCAAATTTTGATATGCCAAGTCAAATGATTTTTTATGAAAAAAACCTATTAATAGTTGGATATACGGGATCTGCAGATTTTCCACTTACAGAAGATGCTATTCGTAAGACGGAGGAAGCGGGTGATTTTTTTATAATAATTTTAAATAATACTGGAAAAAAATTAGAATTTAGCACTTATATGGGTGGATCAAATTGGGATGGTGCAACTGGAGTAGTTTGTGATTTGTTAGGTTATGTTTATATTTCAGGCACGACCTATTCAATCGATTTTCCAACATTTAATAATTCATATCAGAAAGAAAAATCCGGTCATTCAGATGGGATAATTATTAAATTAAATCCAAAAAGAGAACTTGTTAATTCGACATTTGTTGGTGGTTCTGGATATGAAGGCGATAATATTCAGATCTCCATTCATAATGATAGCATTTATTTTATCGGCAACACCGATTCTCTTGATTTACCTGTTACTTCCCATGCTTTGGATAAGACCATTAATAGAGGGGAAATATTTTACGGAATAATTTCCTCAGATTTATCAGAGGTTTATTATTTATCATTTTTCGGAGGAAAGAATACAGAAAATATTGGTTCATTCGAATTGATCGGATCAAATATAATCTTAGGAATAAATGTTGGTAGTGATGATATCTATCGTAGTAATGATGCGTTCGATAGATCCTATAATGGCGGTTCGGATTGTTTCATTGTAAAGATAAACCTATCGGGACAACCTAAATATGAATACTCATCCTATGTTGGAGGAACCAAATCGGATGTCTGTGAAGGGATCCGAACTGATAGGTTCGGCAATGTAATAATATGGGGTTGGACCGACTCCGATAACATGCCCATCGTTGGTCACGTTGGAGATGGGACCCCAAACGGCAAATATGACGGTTTCTTCATAGTTTTTGACCCGGCCATAAAGACCATCCTGTTCTCAAGCTACTTAGGAGGAATGATGAACGACAAACTATTTTCCTGTGAGATGAACGGGTTGAATGAGGTAATAATGGTCGGATGGACAGAATCCAATGAATTTCCAAAGACCGCTGGAGCGTTCGATACCACATACAACGGTAACGGCGACCTATTCGTGATGAGATACAATCTCTCATACCCGCCCTCCTCACCTCTCGAATCTTTTCTGACAAGCGGAGATGCTTTCATCAATCTTAGCTGGAAAGAGCCTATTGATATAGGTAGGGCTGAAATTCAGTACTATAACATTCTAAGAAGCACAAACAACATCACATTTTCGTCGGTAGAAATGACAAGTTCATTGTTCTTCAATGATACAGGCCTTCAGAACGGAAAGACCTACTTCTATTCGATAGCGGGCAAGAACATCGCGGGGACCGGCAATAGGTCCGAAGTCATCTCCGGGACACCATCCAAAATACCTTCCCCACCGGTAAACATGAGGGCAATCGGTTCTGATGGCATTGTTCAAGTCTATTGGGAGCCTCCGCTGGATGACGGTGGGGACCCAGTGAGCTCCTATAGGCTCTACAGGGCCGTAGATGAACGATCATTAGCGCTCTGGACGGTCCTTGACAATAGTTCAGTACAATTCGTAGATGAAGATATCACAAACGGTAGGAACTACAGATATACTGTCACCGCGGTCAATCGAAGGGGTGAATCTGCAAAGAGCAATACCGTCACGGTCACTCCGCTAGGATTACCTGGTCCACCACGGAATGTCACATTGAGGGAAGGGGACAGATATCTGGAGCTGGATTGGGATACGCCACAATCCGACGGAGGAACCGAGATAGAATATCAGATCATCTTCAAAGGAACCAATATTAGCGACCTTTCATTCTTGACCAGTCTCAGCTCTGATGTCCTGGAGTTCAACGATACTACGGTGACCAATGGTGTGCGTTATTATTATGCCCTGACCTGTGTCAACAGTATGGGAGAATCGGCCCGTTCCAACATTGTCCAGGGAACACCATCGGGTCTTCCATCTCCCCCATTGGTCCTGAAAGCGTTCCCTAACGACCGTTCGGTCCTACTTACCTGGGAACACCCTTTGTCCGATGGAGGCGCATTGGTCAATTCATATGATATCTTCAGAAATGAAAAAGGGAGAGAATTCAGATCATTAACATCATTACCCTCAACACAATCAAATTTCACTGACAATGAAGTCACGAACGGGGTCCTTTACCACTACAAGATAAGAGCTGTGAACGATAACGGCCATTCCGAATTCTCATCTGAGGTTGAAGCATTACCGCTTGGACCTCCCACCATTCCAGAACCCTTTATTGTCACTTCAGGCAACAGGTTCATAGAGATAGGATGGACGGATCTTAAAAGTAACGGGGGAGATCCAACCTGCAAGGTCTTAGTTCTAAGAGCCCATGGTGTTGGTATAGATGAAAATAATCTCAAAGATCATCCTGAATTAGTAATAACCTTGGCTATTGTTCCAGCAACCACCGGATTCTATAACGATACGACACCTAAGAACGGAATAAAATATTTTTACAGTTTAATCGCAGAGAACAAAGCAGGCAGGTCTGAGAGGAGCGATTGGATATCCTCAACCTCCCACGGACCGCCATCAATAATTGAGAACCTGACAGTAGGAGCTGAGAACGGGATTGTCGAACTGATATGGAGCAAGCCTATTGAAGATGGTGGACTCCCTCTTATCTCTATAGAAGTTCACAAACGGAGGGGTCAGGAACAGACAGAAAAAGTTATCGAACTTGACCCAGATATGACCCAATATCATGATAAGGATGTTCGCAACGGGACCTTCTATCATTATTACCTCATCTCAAGGAACGCCCTCAGGACCTCTCCGCCTTCGATCGAAGTGACAGTGATACCTAGAGGTCCGCCGTTTCCTGTCCAGAACTTGACCGTCAAATTGCTCGATGGGAAAGTGCTCATAGAATGGAAAGCGCCCGAAAGCGATGGTGGATATGAGATAACCGATTATACGGTATCAAGGCAGTACAATGGTGGGACCTTCATCCTTCTTGGCAACGTCGGACCAAATACCTGCAACTGGACAGATATATCACCGCCTTCTGGCCTAAATACATATCGTGTAAGCGCCATTAACGGTTTCGGCGAGAGCGGTCCTTCCTATTCAGATGAGATAAGGGTGCAAAGGGGAGTTGGACATACCAAGGACCAGAGCTGGATGTTGATCGTTCTAGGGTCTTTGACCTTGTTGGTGATATGTGTCCTGACAACTTTGGCTGTCATATTGAAGAGGAGGGGCCGTTCACCAGACTACACGAAAGGTGTTCAGGTCACACCACCTACTGACAGGTCCTGAAACAGTTTAAATATCATTTTAGCTTGAGCGAACTGACGGTGACTATAATGGGGTTCTTCGCCAGGCGCAAGGCAAAAAAGCTCTTTGAAGAAGGCTTCGCATATCACTCCATGGGTGACCTCTCAAAGGCAGAGCACCTCTACGTCCAGGCGCTCTCCTTCGACCCCAACAACGCCGAGATCCACATCAACTACGGTGACCTCCTCAGGAAGAAGGGGGACGAGAAGGCCGCGGAGGTGGAGTACCGCAAGGCCATCATAATGGACCCCAACATCTCCGAGGCCCACGGGTCCCTTGCCCAGCTGTACCATTCCCAGGGGAAGTTCGAGGAGGCCGAAGGCCTTTACAGAAAGGCAGTGACCCTGAAACCCGACAACATCAATGCCCAGATGAACCTGGCGCAGCTCTATATGGACACCGTCCGCTACACCGATATGAAGAAGGTCTATGAGGCCATCCTTCCCAATGTAACGGACCCGAAGCGCCTCTCATTGATCAAGGGAAGATTGTGACCGCCCCACCCATCTTGCATGGACCATGAACCCTGTGTGCCCGAGCATCTCCGTCTGCGGCCTCAGGGCGCCTTTTCTCAGGCTGTAATCCCTTGAGAGCACTTCGAGAGCCCTCACCCTGATGAACCCGGAACCCATCAGCTTCTCGGATATCTTTTCCAGCTGGTTCACGGTGGGTATGTAGGAACAGAACCTGCCCCCGACCCTGAGCGAACCTGATGCGGCCGCAACCGCATCCTGCGGGTCGGGCACATCGACCACGAAGGCATCCGCTCCCTTGATATCGCAGCCTGCTATGTCGCCCAACCTACCCTCCCACCTGTCCCTGTAGGGCGACATGGAAACGTTCCTTTTCGCTTTCTCAAGATGGTCCTCCCTGAGCTCGTATGTGACGACCCTGCCTGAGGGCCCCACAGCGTTCAACAATGCCAGTGTCAAAGAGCCCGAGCCAGCCCCGCCCTCAAC
>JALOTP010000038.1 GCA_025457865.1 Thermoplasmatota archaeon
GTCTTCTTCCTCTTCCTCATCTTCCTCCTCCTCCTCTTCTTCCTCATGATGAGGATGATGCTTCTTCTTCACCGGAGGCACGTCTTCTTCCTCTTCCTCCTCCTCTTCTTCCTCTTCCTCTTCCTCTTCCTCTTCCTCTTCGTCTTCATCATGATGAGGATGATGCTTCTTCTTCACCGGAGGCACGTCTTCTTCCTCTTCCTCCTTTTCCTCAGGTTCCTCCCTTAACATACCCTTCCGGCCGCATTCATCACAGACGAATTTCAAAGGCCTCTTCTTGGAGGTGATCTTGATGATATTTCCGCATTTGCACCTGATCTTTAGGATATCTTCTTCTTCCTCTTCCTCTTCTTCTTCTTCTTCTTCCTCTTCTTCTTCCTCTTCTTCTTCCTCTTCTTC
This sequence comes from Thermoplasmatota archaeon, assembly GCA_025457865.1. GTDB lineage: Archaea > Thermoplasmatota > Penumbrarchaeia > Penumbrarchaeales > Penumbrarchaeaceae > JALOTP01. Next base: position 400 of record JALOTP010000038.1, read on the forward strand.
TTCCTCTTCTTCTTCCTCTTCTTCTTCCTCTTCTTCTTCCTCTTCTTCTTCCTCTTCTTCTTCATCTATTTTCTTCTTAGGTTTCTTTTCCGAACCCCCACCAACGACAAATACCTCCTCATCGTCATCATCTAGGCTCATCGGCCTGTAAGAGGACCTTACCGCACCCTCGTCGGAACCACCTTTTATCGAAAAGCCGCTCTTAGAATCATCCTTCTTCACCTTGGGCGCCTCTTCCTTTGGAACCTTCTTCTTGGGAGCTTCCTCCTCAGTGTGCTTGACCTTCTTCTTGAGGGGCCTGTCCTCTTCCTCCTCCTCTTCCTCCTCCATGGGCTTCTTCTTCTTCTTGGGAGGTTCCTCCTCAGTGTGCTTGACCTTTTTCTTGACAGGTTCCTCTTCAACGTGCTTGATGTGCTTCTTCTCGGGCTTCTCTGCGGCCTTCTTCTTGTCCATGCCGTGTTCCTGTTCATACTTTTCAGCGAACTCGGCCGCCTTCTCGGCATAACGTCCCTTGGCCTTCCATCCGCACTTCTTGCACCTATTGAACGGATACTCAAGCTCCGTCTTGCAGTCCTCTTGGGGGCACTTGACCTTCATCTCTCCCACCTCGGTGTGGCCTCCATTGATAAGAGAGATGCGATAAATAATTTTTCATCATTTTTATGGAAAATGAGCGTTTGGTCCGACCAAGAGACCCTTAAGACCCTAACGCTCACTTATACGTTATAGCTGCAGGCCATATCCTGCACTATGGGCCCTCTTCCTCTTCAGGCGGTGCGACCTCTCCGTTAATAGGAAGTCCATCATCATCTGACCCTTCCTCCGCTGCGTCCTCATCCTCTTCAGGGACCTCCGACCCCGTAGCCTCCTCCAATGGTCCGGAATGACCTTCTTCCAAACTACCGCTACCGACATCTGCGGATACTCCGCATACCGGGCAGACCCCAGTACCCTCCTCTAGTGGCGTCCCGCAATCCGGACATTCATCGAGCCCTTTGTCCGAAGGAGCTGCCGATGCAGTTTCGCTCACCTCACCGGTTCCCTTGGCAGGGACGGCCTCCTCACTGCCGCCCTTTCTAGAGAAGATGACCACAGATCCTATGATGACGCCTATGAGAAGGACCACGACCGCTATCCCCAGGAGGATCATCCAGAGGGGGACCTTCTCACCTACGGACGAACCTGGATTATCATTACGGTCGGTCGGGTCTGTCCCCGCTTTGTATTCATCTAGGTTCGCATATCCATCATCGTCCAGGTCCTGCATCGCATCGGCGTTGGATAACGGGTCAAGGCCATATCTGACCTCCCATCCATCGTCCATCCCGTCCTTGTCGCTGTCAGGGTCCTCGAGGTCGGTCCCTGCCCTGTATTCCTCCAGGTTGGTCAATCCGTCCTTGTCCTTGTCCTTAGCGGCATCCGAAGGGTCCGAAGGCGATAGGAAGGATATGTGACGGACCTCGAAATGATCGGGTATGCCGTCATCATCGCTGTCTATGGTGTCCTTGTCCACGGTCATGAAAGCGACCTCGAAATCGGGAGCCTTGTTCCCCCTTAGGTCGAATAGCCTTTCCAGACGAAGCGAATAGTTCATGGAATCCTTCAGATTATCGGTCAATCTAAGCATTATCGTAAGGTTCTCCTCGTCCACTATGAGCTCATGGTCAACGAGCCCGACCTCGATGTCCAATTCGAACAAACGATGGAGCAGAGCGCCCCAATCCAATGCCTCTGAGAACCTGACCCAGATATCCGTATCTATGGGGACTATAGAACCATTGACGGGATTGGACGCAACAACCTTAGGGGGCGTGACATCGGGGACCAGTGACGATATCCTGAGGAAAGAGGTGTCGGAATTGCCTGCGATATCGGTCGCCTGGCACCTGGCCGTATATTCACCGAGCGGAAGGTCGATCTCTATCTCTTCTCCGTCAAGCTCTCGCTGGAACGAGGGGCCTTCCACGATCCAGGTGACCTTGTCGATGCTGTTCAGGTCGTTCACCGTGCAGTTCAAAGTGAAGGTTTCATCCTTGTCCACTATCAAGGTCGGAGACCCCTTCTGCCAGATCTCGAGCGTTGGCGGGACGGTGTCGATGACAACGGACCTCTCCTCCGAGAGCTGTCCCAAGTTCCCTGCAGGATCGACGGCCCTCACCCTCAGTTTCGAGGTCCCTTCGGGAAGCTGGATGAAGAACGAGTAATTGCCCTTGTCACTAGTGAACCGCGATACGCCATCTGGCAGCAGGTAGGGAGCATCATTGACGAGCACGTCAACGAAGTCCCTGTCCTCTCCAAGTATCCTCCCTCTCAATCCTACATTAGTCCCGTTATAGTACAGCGAACCGGGGTGGTATTGCGACGGATCCACGAACCAGAGCTCCATCTCTGGCATCAATGGTGGTGTGATATCGAGCGTCCTGACCGTTATGGAAGCGTTCATATTGGAGAGGTTCGGGACCTCGGCGTCGTCATATGCCTCTACCCACAGGGAATATTCCGTCTCTGAGGAGAGCCCTGTGATATTGGCCTCAAGCTTCAACCTCCCTGGTACATCCATCATCTCTATCAATCTGTCCTCTGTACCGTTCCTGAAGACCTTGTATCCCATGACATCGAAGGATGGGCTCACATCCCACTCCAGGCTTGCCCATGTACCCCCTTTAGCGACAAGCGTAAGGTCCTTCGGCGGGTCAGGAGCGGTGAGGTCCAGGGTCTTGACCTTTATTGGGCCGATATAAGGTGACGGGTTCTCGCTGAAATCTAGGGCGTTCAGCTTGATGTCATAGCGCATCTCCTCGACCAGGCCAGTAAGATTGTGGCCGCGGAGGGTGTTCGGGACCGAAATGATGGAATAATCCTTTTCGGCCTGCCAGTCCATCTTGTAGGAGAGATTGAACTCCTTCAGGTCCGGGACATTGCCTATCTCCCATTCGAACCGTATCCAATGGTCCCCCCTCTCCTTGGCTGTAAGATTGATGGGCGAGGCAGGGGGTGTGAGGTCAAGGCTCCAGTTGTAGTACATGTCCTTGCCCATGTAAAGGGGGTATTCCGTTTTGAACCAGTTCTTCTCCCACATCCTCATCTGGAAGACGACCCTGGAACCGGAGGATGACCCTTCATGTAAATATTGTTCGACGATGATCGGAGAGAGCTTCCCGGTACTATCGGTCTGGGGGTCCCCAGCTTTGGAATCAAAGATGGTCCATGAATATGCCTGGGGCTTCGTAGCGGTCACCTCAAGCTCGACCCCGGGGTAACCTTTGAGGTTGTCATCCCTGAACGCCCTGAAGAAGAGCCAGTTCCCTTCGTGGACCTTGGCCCCGGACACGCTCACGTTCCTTGTCGCCTGGAACCGGCAGCTGACCGCCCAGGCTTCCGCTCCCGACTGTGCCGTTATCCCGGTCCCTGCAGACTGGACCGTTGAGTTCTTGACCATCAGCTTCGAACCGGTTGACTCCACGAACAGGCCTCTTGAGCTGTTCTGGACGCTGACATGCTCGAAAGTGGCGTTGCCGCCCTGTGTCACGTTTACCCTATCGAAAGAGGTCATTGACCTTATCTTGATAGGAGATGAGCTCGTACCCGTCGCCTCGAACTTCCCTTTTACCTCCAGAAAGCTTCCAGCGGCCATCACCACATCCACACCGGGCATGATCCTTAATTTGGCCCCCTGGGCGATACTTAGAGCGCCAAGAACGTTGACTGGAGAGTCCGATAGGGTCCAGGTTACGTCCACGGTCATGGTCCCTCCGCTCACATCTAGACCGGCGGCCACGCGCTGGGTCGGTATGAGCATGGCTGAACTGGAAATGAACATGAACAGAGCGAGAACGAGCCCTGTCAAGCGCTTTTTCCTTGCTCCATTGCTGGTACTTCTCGGTAATGACATACGGACACCCCACTGGTTGCTGAACATCCCTGTTCGACCTTACCTGCTTGCTTCATATCTAAAGTTTTTCACTTATCGGTGGACCCACCTCTGCCACGGTCCATACCCAACCCCGGCGCTCCCTGTCCATCCTGCTCTTGACGAGCCCCTTGACCTTCATCCTCATGAGGACCTTCACCGCTCCATCGGGGCAATCTTCGCCCCTGCTCCTGAAGTGCTGCTCTATCTCAGAGGTGGTGCTCTCTCCCGATAGGCGAAGTAGGGCAAGGACCTTATGTTCGCTCTCTTCCGTCGTTGCCATAGCTGACACCTTCAAACACCTTGAGGACTTTCCAGGATTATGGCCTCGCCCCTTTCGGCGGCCTCTTCCTCGATAATATCCTCATCCATGGATGTATCGGGATCGAAATCCCTATCGACCATCTGAACGTTCAATTTACGGCAGAGGTACCAAATGACCCCAAGGGCGGCGGCCCATTGGATAGCAAGAAGTCCTAGACTTATGGGACCTGAGACCCACCACTCTTCTAGCGGATCGGCCAGAAGGGACTGGACGATGTACCAACCACCGAGAAGGACTACCTCAAGGGGAATGACATACTTGAGTATGTACTCTATCCATTTACCCACCTTGACATCCGAATATCTGCTGTTGATGACCTTCTCCCTGAACCTTGAGATCCCGTACTTGGCGACCAGATAGTAGATGAAAGCCCCCGATAGGACAAGTCCCATACCCCAGACGTAATCCTGATGGTCCAGGAAGACCGGCAGAGGATGACCGGACACTTCTGCGACTATCAGGGCCGAAGGGAGTCCGAAGATGAACAGGAGGACGGTGAGCCATCTTACGGCCTTCTTACGGTCCATTCCTGCATCGGTGAAGTTCTTAAGGGCCGCTTCATAGGTGGATATCATCGATGTCAGGGCAGCGAAGGACATGACCAGGAAGAATGTGAAGGCTAGCAGGAAGCCGAACGTGCCAAGACCCCCGAAGAGCTTTGGGATGTGGATGAAGGTCAGGCCAGACCCTCCTTCCTCCACCGCGGCGTAGGCGGAGTCAACGGTCGGAGAGAGGGCAAAGACCGTGGAGAAAATCATGATACCTATCAACAGGGAGAAGGCCGTATCCCCGAGGCCTGTAAGGAACGAATTGAGGGTGGTATCCTCCTTGCGTTTGGAATAAGCCCCGAAGGTAATGGCCATTCCCATGCCTGCAGAGCAGGACCAAGCGCACTGGGCCAGTGCCGCTATCCACGTCTTGGCAGAGAGCAGGTACTTTGTCTTGGGGGTGAACAGGTAGGCTACCCCACCAAAGCCACCCGGCTGGAGCAATGCCCAAATCATGCTGCCTATTACCAGAACGAACATGATGGGTATGAGCACCATATTGACCCTCTCCACGCCCTTCTTGATGCCGCGGTAGACGAGGACCGCCGTTAACACAATGGCAAGGAACTGGAACAGCACCATGAGGAGCGGGGACGTGAGCAGGCCCTCCCAGGTCCCCCGGGTATCCGTGAGGGAGATCGTTCCCGTCATAGCTCCAAGGGCATACCGGATGGTCCAGCCCATGACAACAGCATAATAGAACCCTATGGCCGTGGATATCCATGCCATCCATGCGCCCATCCACATCTTCTCCTTGCCAAGGAATGCGGCGAAGGAACCCATCGTACCCTTCCTGCTCTTCTTCCCGATCGAGAACTCAACCAGCAGGATGGGGATGGACCAGGTGAAAAGGAATATGACATATGCTATCATGAAGGAGCCGCCACCATTATTGGCCACCTCCCTGGGGAACCTCCAGATGTTGCCGGTCCCTATGGCTGCACCCAATGCGGCCATGAGGAGGCCCCATTTGCTGGAGAACATGCCAGACTCCTTCGGGCCCTTAGAGCTCAATCGACCTCGCCCTCCTATTATCCGCGGTGATGGACCTGAATATCCCGGAACCGAACCCACCCCATATCACACCAAGGGTGCAGAACATTATGAGGAAGGTCCCAACGGTGAAACCAGGTAAGACCTTGGATCCGCTGCTTGTCCCTATCACCATGTATTCATATGGGGCATAGAGCGGTTCGGTCAGGACATGCCCCTCTGCATCCTGGAGCTTGAGATAGAGATCCACAGATCCGGAGTAGGCATCGACCGGTATGTCCGCAGTCCAGTTCCCATCTCCACCCTTCACCGCTCTCGTGGTCCTCCAGCTGCCGCTACCGCTCCTGTAAACGTAACTGCACCTCTCCATGTCCAATTCGTAGGGATAACCGGTATCCACCATGCTCATATCGACCGATACCTTGCCGTCCTTTACGCTCCATGATGAGATGTTGTACCTGAGCTCCAGATAGCTCTCAGCGGGGTTCTGGGCCGCATGGGTCAGATACAGGGTGGACCAGAGGTTCCTCTCGCATTCCTGAAGGATCTGGTCCTCCGGCGGTCTGTAGGTCTGGGCGAGCTCGAAAGTGAAACCCAGCGTCCCGTACATCGCATAGAACCAATCGGTCATCTCCCCAGTGGTCATGTAGAGGTCGTATCCCTGCATGGGAGTGTAACCGTTCATGCCCGCAAGGCGGGAGCCAAAGGTGCTGAATAGCCCGTCATCCTTCGTAGCCTGGTCGGTATAACCCCAGGGCCAAAGTACGAGCTCAGAGAAGGAATGGTAGGTGATGAGCACAGGGAAACCATAGCGGTCCCCCAGCTCCTTCATGGCAACGGTCTCGGCAGATGAGAAGCCGCCCGCAGGGTCCTCGTCCACCTCCCCGTCCTGGTCGTTGTCCAGGCCGTCCCACGGGTCCTCATCGATGCCATCCTCGGGGCCGAAGGGTATCCTACCGGTCCTCCAGTCCACTGGCAGCCTGGTATCGCCGTCGTCATCGCTGTTGTCCGGTCCTCCCCTGTAGGACGAGCCGGACTGGGTCAAAGCATTGGACCCCCCTTGGAGATGCCACATCCATCCGTAGTTCCGGTTGATATCAAGGCCGTAGGATGATGGACGGAGCTTGACATCGGACCCGTCCGTTGGTATGAAATCGCTCACATAGTTGGGCTGTCTGTTCTTGCGCCAGCTCTGGCCGGTATCATGTGAGTATTGGGTCCCGTCCGTATTGAGCATGGGAACGATGAATATCTCCCTGTTATCTAGAAGATAAGTGGAGGCCGAGCCGTTCCTGCCGGTCGAGCCGTAGTTCTCGAGCAGGAACGATATGACATAGAGCGGGACCTCGTAAGATATCCATTCGTTGCCGTGATGAGCTCCTACAAGAAGAGCATCAGGTTCGGACCCGGGCACTCCATCGTCATTGGTCGATGGTGAATCCGATAGCTTCACGCACCAGATGTCATTGCCCCCGAAGGATTTCCCGAGGGTGCTCAGCTGCATCAGGTTCGGATATCCCTTTGCTAGGGCGCGCAGGTGCTCGGTCATCTCATAGTAGTCCATATAGGCAGAGAAGTTGTCTTTCAAGCCGTTCGGGGTTCCGGTCAACAGGTGCTGTCCCGAGCCAGAATGGACCATTTCGGTAGTGATACCGCCATCGAAGGATGTACCGCTGCCCGAAAGGAGGATGACCGATGTTAAGGTGAGGCAAAGATAGAGAGAGCACCGGGAAAGCAGGGATCGGCTGCCTTTCATCCGCACATCAAGGGTGCCAGCTCTTATATTGTTTTCCTCCATTGGGCACGTTCGGATCATCCCCTCAAATGACATGATCTCTCACCCTCGGACCCTCGATATATATCCCTCTCATCGTTGTTCGTTCGCCCCTTTTTATGCTTCAGTGGAAATGGTCCCCAATCTTGAAATAGACCATCCCCCATAGACCGTTTTGTCCTTCCGGGACCTCTTTTAGGACCGTGCGAGATGGGCTGTATGGGTCGAAAAAACAACCCTGATAGCGTTAGCGCTGATGGCATTTCGGAAAAGGGGGTAGGGTCACCCCTTTCCTGGACCGAACACACGGTCCAGGACAAGACAGCTTCCGCTAAAGGTATTAGGTCCAGGAAAGAGAGCAGGTCGGTCGGCCCCGACCCGGAATACCTCCTTGACCTTGCGGTGGCCCTCTCATCTGCCGGTTCCGTCAGGGAGCTAGCGTCCGTTCTGTCAAGGTCGCTCCATCCGATGCTGCCTTACGACATCGGGTGTATCAGATGGGCTCCAGCTGACCTCGAGGACAAAGAATGGTCCATAGATACCTCCGGCGATGACCTGACGGAGTCTTTATCCTTCGACCATATGGGGGGTATGATCGAGGAATGGGAGGGGAGGGACCCTACTATCAACTTCGATCGGGTCTACGATGGGCCCGATGACGATTTCCAGTCCGAGGTGTTCAGGTTCAGGATGCCTGATGGTGACCTTGTCAGTTTGAGGATAAGGTCGCTCGTCGTCATACCTCTCAACTTCGGTGACAGGATGGTGGGAGTCCTCACCCTCATGTCCTCGCGCGGAGAGGCCTTCCGCACCAATGCCATCTCGGAGATGGACCGGGTCTGGACCATTACCGCCTGCAGGCTCTACGACCTGCTCGATAGAGAGGCCATCTCTTCCGACCGTGACAGGGCCAGGACCCTCCTCGACAGTTCCGAAGACCTGCTGGCGATCTGGAGATACGATGGTTCTGTCTGGGAGGTCGACTGCAACAGAAGGACCGAGGAGCTCATGGACAGGAACGGGATGGGCCCCGACAGGATGGACGGACCGTTCTTCATCCCGCCAGGACCCGACCTGGAACGGGCCGATGCCGCATGGAAGAGGACCTTCTCAAGGGGAGAGGCTTCGCGTGTGGACATCCAGCTACCTGGCGGTCCAGGCAAGATGAGGACCTACATGTTCGAATTTACGCCCCTTTTGAGAGACATGAGCACCATTGGAGTGATAATGACCGGAATGGACATGGAGAGGCTTTCCTCGAGCATCGGTTCGGTAGAGGGGGAGAACAGGGCGAACAGGTTGCTCCTATCCGTCCTGTCCAATGACCTCAAGGACCCGCTCTGTGCGTTGTTCGGTTACTCCGAGCTGCTTAGAGAGAGGACCCCGCTCTCATCTGAACAGGACCGTTACCTTGGAAAGATGACCGGTATGGTCAGCAGGATGAACGGCACCATCGACCTGGCTAACCTCCTTTTCCGCTTGAGGGAGGGGAAGATATCTTTGGACCTCGAAAGGATGGACCTGTCAAGGATGGTCCAGAGATGCCTTGACCTCCTCCATCCTCGGACCCAGTATTATGATGTCGTCTTCCAGAGGAAGGATTCCGAGATCGAAGCGACATGTTCCAAGCTGATAGAGCAGGTCGTCATCAACATTGTGGACAATGCTATGAGGTTCAGCAAGGCCGGGTCGAGGATTGTACTTGACCTCTCGACCGATATTGAAGGGATCACGTTCTCGGTAGGTGATGAGGGCGAAGGCGTCCCGGAGAGGTACAGGAGTACGATCTTCGAGAGGTTCGATGGAACCCATCTCGATGACGGCGTCCAGGGCTCTGGCATAGGTCTTGCCATCTCCAAGGGCATCATTCTGCTCCATAAGGGACGGATATGGGTCGAGGATAACAGGCCAAAGGGCAGTGTGTTCAAGTTCTTCCTTCCCTGGGACCCCGAAGCGTGATGCCGGGTATCATCTGCTGAGTTCCTTTGCGGACATGGCCGTTAGATGGACCAGCCAATGCTCCCCTGCCAAGCTGCCCAATGCCATCGCCTGCTCTATTGTGAGATGAACGCCATCCTGGTCGGGATGTGCCTCTGGGAAGGTGGCTTCGACCACTGCTAGCGATGCCCCTTTCGCAAAGGGCGCAAGTGTTGAGATGTCGGAGCAGTCGCCGCTGAAGAACACGGAGATGTCCTTGTGCATGACAAGATAGCTCATGGAATGGACCGGCCCTCCCACGGCACCCGGGCGGCTCTCCCTGTGCTTGTTCTCAACGTGCCTCACGCAAAAGGGACCCATGTCCATATCGGCTTCGCCATTGAGCTCGTACCTTACGATCTCGTAGGGACACCTCTCCCAGAGGGTCCTTTCGAAGAGATCTATGAGCGACCACAGCAGGGTTGCCCCACTAGGTCCCGCTATGATGAAGGGAAGGGTCCTGCCCATGAGATGCTGGAAGGAGAGAAGGGAGAGGAGGCCAGAGCAGTGGTCGTAATGACCGTGTGTGATGAGAACTCCTAAAAGGTCATCGGCCTTCCTGATATTGACGGGGGTTCCCTGTCCGTCTTCGAGAACGGATGCGAGCCGTGCCAGTTCGATCATGTCCCTAAGGGCACCGTCACCCGCATCAACGATGATGGTCCCTTCCGGGGAGGAGACGAAGAAGGAGCTGGAGATCCCCGCGATGGAATAGAGACTTGCTACCTTGAGGTCGCCTTTGATGAAGAGCCTGAGGTCGGGAGGGGGGGGGAGATGATGGTATTCCATGGTGAGGGGAGAGGTGTACTGTTCTAAAAGATATCGTATCCAACATGGCATGGACCCAGATGATCCATTACCTTACTTTTCCTAAAGTCGAGTTTAACTTTTACCGGGAAGAAGTTAAAGTGGAGTTAAGGATTTTCCCACAATATGGGGACCTTTGTTCATTCTATTAAGAGCCAGTCAAAAAGGCTAATTACTTTCATCTCGGGTCCAAACTCCGGAAGGTCACCAGAACCTATGATCAAGAAGGTTTCCTCCGGTTCTAATCTCTCCATCCCCGACCTGAGAGCATCCACTTCCCTTTTAAGGGTCCTTTCCTCGGATATCTCCCAGACTACCTGAACCAACTTCTGAACATTATCACCCCTACCTATGACGAAATCTACCTCCCTCCCGCTGTCATCTTTCCAATAACCGATATCTTCCGAACCGTACTTTGTGAACAATCTGTTGGCCACGGCATTCTCGGCCAATCTACCCCAAATGGGTCGGTTCGAGAGTTTGGCTATGTTTGCCATCCCTGTATCAACGCAGTATGCTTTCCTGGGATAGAGCGACCTGTTCTTGATGTTGGATGAATATATAGGCAAGAACCTGAAAAGTAGCGCCTCTTCCAAGAGCGATAGGTAATTGTTGACGGTTGCCGAGGATAGGTCCCTGTTCAGGTTCTTCAAGGTCTTATGGAGCTTGGTGGCGCTGACCTTCTGGGAAACGGATTGTGCGACCATAGGCACTATTGTTCTGATATCACCTACTCTCCTTAGACCCATCCTTGAAACGAGGTCCCGGTTTATGATGGACTGATAGAGCTCTTTCAGCTGGTCCATCTTCAGTGTTGGGTCCTGGTTGAGGACCACCGAAGGAAAACCTCCGAACTCCAGGTAGGCCCTTATCACTCTCTCTTTCCAATTTCTTGATGAATAGAGCGTGTCTCCTGAACCTTGGAAGGAGAGCCATTCCTTCAAGCTTAGGGTGCTCAATCTTTGCTCGATGTGCCTACCCGTAAGAAGACTGCCCAGCTCGATCGACATTAGACTGGACGACGAACCTGTGATGATGAAGAAACAGTCCTCGTTGCGGTCCATCATGCTCCTTACCCATCTTTCCCAACCTTGAATGTTCTGGACCTCGTCCAGAACGATGAATGCCTTCCCCTCAGGGTGGATGAAATGTCGGTAGGAAGCATAGATATCTTCAAGCAGAGTTGTTGAAAGAGATGGCTGAAAGGCAGGTTCGTCCAGATTAACATACAGGGTCGTCTCTCTCGGAAACCCATCCTCCAACATGACTTTCAAGTATTGTTTGGATAGGATCGTCTTTCCAACCCTTCTTACACCAGTAATGATGAGCGCCAGGTCCCTTACATCGATCATTCCTTTTATCCTACCCAACAATTCTTCCCTGGGAATACCCGTATACTGGTCTTTGCCCCAGAAGTTGAGGGGAGAGAGGATGTCCATGTAATCCCGTGAAATCATTTAGTATAGTAAATGATTTTGGTATATAAATCATTTATCGTAATGAATGATTTGGTGCGTAATTCATTTTTATACTTATTATTTAGTTATTATCACCTTTATTGACCATTTAAACATTTTTCATCTCATCTATGAGCTTCAAAAGTTCGTCCTTAAGTTCTTCCGTTGTAAGCTCTTCGCTCTTATCGGGTGCAGGCTGTCCGTAAAGGTCCTCATAGCTCTTCGGTCTGGAATACCTGACATGGACATGCGCCTCCGCTGCCGATAACGGGACCGATGTGACCGTCTGCTGCAACCACTTAAATTATGTAAATGATAAGTAAATGTATGTTTTTCACCTCCTGGTATAGACGACCATAACCAATTCAATTAATTTGTATTTATTTATTATTTTTTTAAAATTATTAGTGTACAAATGGGATCTTTAGACCCTTCTTCCTCCTCTTCCTGATGGTTGCCTTGGCCGTCCGTTTCTTCCTCATCGCCCAGTAGGTGTCCATCAGGTCCTGGAAGACCCTTCTCTTCAGGCCTGGTCTCTTCAGCCTTCCTTCGGCCACCGCTCTATCGAGCAGCTCCTTACCCCTCTTCGTCCTCACCAACGGTGCCCCGAAGGTGATGTCGGAGAGCTCTCCCGCATAATCGCTGCACATCGTGCACCTGTGCCATTTCACGGCACTCTTGACCCTTAAGAGATAACGATATATTGGGAGCTCGAACCTTTTCCATTCCGTTCCGACCTTCACCTCGAACATGATCTTCTTGGAACTTGTCTTGTACGCCCGGAAGGCATTGATGTCCTCCGCTCCGACACCGGTCAGGTCCTCTATAATCCTGCCCCACTCAGCCTCATCCACCATCGGCGCCCCGCAGTTCAGGCTTATGATGTACCTGACCTTCGATACGAGCCCCTTGAGGGCGGGGTCCCCCTCCATCTTCCTTATAGCTTGCACCTGACAGGGCAAACAGACCACTGCCGCTCTCTTCACGGTGGGATCGTCCCTCACGTCGGAAAGCAACGTGAGCACATCACTGAAGACATACTTCGATCCGGCAAGGGAAAGCACCTCCTCCCTGTTCCTTGCAAGCTTCCCTTGGCCCATTGAGAGACCTTTTCCATCGGACCAATCCGTAAGAAGGGCGCAATCGATATCCCCCCTCTCCAGAGCTCCTATGAGGACCGCAGAGACCCTGCCTCCGAAGTAACCCTTTCTGAAGACCTCCTTATCGGAGGCCATCAGATGCTCCCTCCCTATGCACCTGCCGTTGAGCGAAAGGAAGGTCCTGCGGCCCTTGCCTCCGAAGAGCTTTCTCTCGAACCCGGCCATGTCGGTCCCCGGTCCCGGACAGACCCTCAGGCAATTTCCACACTTTATGCAGTCCCCAACGAGCGAAGGCCCGTTCTTCGTCATCGCTATGACATTGACGGGGCAAACAGATGCACACCCGCCGCAGCGTGTGCAGAGATCTATGTCAATGACCTCATTTTTCAGCTCCAGGAAACCCTTAACCGTTAAGGTCCCTGCTTCCCTGTCCGTCATTCCTCGGCTCCCCCGCCGTCGGAAGGCCGAGCGTCTGCAGTGTCAGAGCCAGTCTCCTCGTTGAAGGCCTTGTCCGCTCCTTCCTTCTCCGCCCTTACCTTCTCATCGGCGGGTGACCTCCTCAGGAAGAAGAAGATTATGAAGAGTGCAGAGAAGACTATCAGTGCTATGCCGACGCCGGCAAGTATGAGCTGCGGGTCCAATGAAGAGCTCTCATTCCCATCCCCGTCAGCATCCGAGGTGACCGTCACATTGAACTGCAGTAGTACCGAATTCACCCCGTCGGAGACCGTCAATCTTACCAGGTTCTTTCCCAAGCGTTCCGCGGACCCGTTGACGTAGATGCCCCTATCGCCCTTCTGGGTGACCATCGGATCGCTGGAAGTTATGATGAAGGGACCCCCTTCCTCGTCCTCTATGGACAGGTCCAGGGACCGGCTCTCGCCGGCCATGAGCGAGATATCATCTATAGGACCCACCACCGGCGGGTCGTTCATCTCAACGACAAGTATCCTCAGGACCAGCTCAGTCCGCCCACCATGGCCGTCGTCCGCGGTTATGATATGGTCCTCCGTTCCGGCATCAAGATGGCCGGGGGTCCATTCGAACGTGCCGTTCTTCGGGTGAAGCGAGAACGGACTGCCCGGCGATGAGAACGTTATCCCATCGTTCTCCACATCGAACGCCCTTATGACCGCTGAGAAAGGCACATCCTCCAATAGCACTAGCTCCATGTAACCCTCCACCGCATCAAGGAAGATGGGAGGGTCGTTCACCGGGACGACCGTCACCGGGATACTTATGTGTACAGCTCCGGAGCCGTCATCGACCATGAGCCCGATGGACGTTTCCCCGTACCAATCCTCAAAGGGTTCGAAACTTATGGAACCGCCGTCCTGTCCGGGCAGGAGCGATGCGGTGAGGTTCTCAGATGACCTAAGCTCTATGGATATCTGAGGCCATGGCGTGTCGGGGTCGTCAAAGACCTCCAACATTGGAACGACCATGCTCTCGGCGTCCTCCAGGAGCTGGATGCCCTGCATCATGGTCGGGACCGGGGCCTCATCCACCTCTATGAGCTGTTCGATGGGGGGGTCCTCCATGGAGGGTGGTAGGAGGTCCAAGGGGTCCAGGCTGAGGTATAGCATACCAGTGTGGAGAGGGTATTCGAACTGGACCGAACCGTTCGCCCATTGTCCCGGCCCTATCCTTCCCTCTTCTATGGTGGGGACAATAAGGGTGCCGTTCTCCAGAGGGTCCCCAAGGAACGCCCCGATATGCAGGGGGCAGCCAGCCCTTCCCTCGTTCAGGATGCTGTAGGTTATGCTGGACGGCGAGCCTGGTCTGGACCTGACAGAGGGTTTGACCACACCTGAACCCTGTTCGAACCGTAGGTGAGGTCCGTGAACGTTTAGTGTATGTTCTGCCACATCGTTTCGCACATCTATCTGAGGAGAGGATGTGCCCACCCTGAAGCGGAACGTCATGAGTCCCGGCCGACCCTTCATGGTCCACTGATGCTCTATCTGCCCCTTTCCCAGCACCTGGCCGAAAGCTGCCTGAGGTAGCTGGACCTTGGGGTCCCCCTCGAAGCTCTCCATCTCGACCGACAGAGTGACATCGCTCGCCGCAAGCCCTCCGAGGTTCCTTGCCTTGGCAGAGACCGTTATGTTCTCACCGGCCTCGAAATCGGACGGAGATATCTCGATATCGGAGGCATCGAGCGCCATATCAGCTATCTCGGGGAGGACGTTCACCTTGAAGAACGATGGGACCATGTTGTGCCTGGATAGTGTCATGTTCAGCGAGGTGGCGTCCTTGAGGTCAAGGTCGGCCTCTACCCAGCCATCCGCATCCCCCTTGACGGTGAGGTATATCTGGGGGGCGTAGAAGGTGACATCCGGGTAAGCGACGGGTTCCATTTCCCTGTCCAGGACCTGGAAACGCACTGTATGATCTCCTGTGTAGAACGTTGTATCAAGGGCCCCCTGGAGCATGAACCTCTTCGCTGTGTCCGTATAGATGTCGGTATAGGGGTCACCCAGCAGTATATAGGCGTATATCATTCCCAGGATGGTCTCCTTGATCATTATGGTCGGAGAGAACCATTCGTCCCTGTAGGTCTCCTTCAGCTTGAAGAGGGTCATTCCCGGCCGTGTCACGCTCTGGTTGAAGAAGAGCTTCCAGAACTGTTCATCGAGATACCAGTTCCCCCAGGACCTGTTCTGCTCCTCGCCCCTGGCCGATGTTCCGGTGGATGAGATGAAGCCTATGAGGCCCCCTGATGGCGAGGTTATGAAGGTCTCGAGGGACCTGTCCTCCCAGTATCCTGTCTGGAAGAACTTGGCCACATCGCAGGAGGATGCATACATGAACGGGGTCATGTCTCCGTTTACGAGGGATTCCGCATCGGAGTAGCGCAGGGGCTCGTTCCAATCGTACTCGGTCCCGGACCCTGTGGGCGGACCGTAATCGTTGAGCGCGTATGCCTCATACCTGGCCTGCCCCGCGAAGTTGAGCAATGATGCGCCATTGTTAAGCTCGGAGAGAATGTTGTTCCTGTTCAGCGTGTCCCTGCCGTCAGAGGGGACATACTGGCCCCCTGCGAGCTGGGGATAGTCATACAGCGGCCTTTCGACGATGTGTTCCGGCAGGTTCGCCCCGACCTTGCTGCAGACCTTGTAAGCATTGCTCTTATAGGGCTGATATTTGTAAGTCCCGGTATCAAGGTTGGGAGGTTCCATCAGCGAGCCCCAGTTCAGGAACCGTTTCATCCATGCTCCGACCGGCGGGTTCCTCTCGTACCTGAGGACCTTCTGGATGGAATCCGAGGCCTGGGTCTCGGTAGAGGCCGGCACCCTGCCCACATATATGTCCCAGTCCAGGTCTGCCTCGACACTGCCGTTCAAGGATAGTTCCCCGTATAGATGGTTCCCGTTGTCATCCCAATCGGACCCCAGCCCGGCATAGTAGACATCTGAAGGGTAATAGTTCTCGAAGGGCTGACCCCGGTCCTGGGCATAGTGCCAAAGCTGCCTCGGTGCCAGGTGCTCGGAGTCCCCCAGGATGAGCAGCCACTGGAAAGAGGGATACTTTGAGCGAAGGGCCCGAAGGAACATATGGACCTCCTCCTCACGGTCAAAACCATCATAGACCGCCACTATGTCCTCTATGGCATAGGTCCTTGAGGATAGACCGAGCTGCGTTCTGTGGGATGCAAGGGGCTTCGAGGCATTGACGAACTCCCTTGGGCAGAGGATGATGTATTCAGGCGGGGTCTGCGGTATGATGATGTTCGGTAGGTAGAAGTTAACCCCATCCACATCGACCCTGGTCGGGACTTCGATATCATCTTCGTCAGGCCTGTCAGGCGCTGCTCCGGTATGAACAGCCACGGTCGGAACGAGAAGGAGTGCGACCAGGAGCAGCAGCAATAAGGGCCTCGCAGACGGCCTATCGGTCGATGACACCTTCATTTGGATGCACCGGGGCTCCATTGACCCGTTGCCCTCATAGCCTTTTCGGTGACCTGTGCATCCATGGCGTACCTGTGGGGCTCACCTATACTGGTAAGAGGGGCACATCATCATCACCTTCCTTCTCGGGAAGGTGCTGGGTGCCCCAGAGAGCATGGTCCCTGAGAGGTGAGCCCTTCGGAAGCTCATAGACCCTGTAATCGATGGTCCTCTTGGACAGGGGTAGATCGTTATCTATGTAATGGGCCCTCAATCTGAAGTTCTCCTCAACGAAGGACCTGAAACCCTCCATATCGTAGAGATGGTAGGATAGCACGACGACCTCGACACCGTACGAGATGACGGTCCAGTTCAGCTCGTCATCGGTCAGGTCAGGGTACTGGACGCTTGCCACATTGACGACGTTTGGAGGCACTGGTCTATCGGCTATCGCCGGTATCAGAGGGTCGCCCGATATCACGAAATCATCACTGTCCGTAAGGTCCTCAAGGAGCGATGCCACCTGCCTCTGGGCCGACTCTCCCCTCTGCTTGACCATAAGGGAGAAGGCACCTCCAATAACTGCAGCCAGGAGCACCATCGTGACCTGGACATATATCACGGTCCTCCTGAACCTCCTTCTCTGAGCCCCGGTGAGCCTTTTCGAACGGACCCTGTGGATCAGCTCGCTCGACCTGACCAGGCCCACACCGGCCGCAAGCGATATGACGGGGGATAGGAAGATGAGGTGGTGGACCCAGGTAGTGGATTGGAACATGAAGAACAAGAAATAGACCGCCCCAATGAACAGTATCACACCCTCCGGACGCTTGAAGAGGGGTTTGAACCCCATGACCATGAACGGTATATGGAGCGCGTTCATCAGGAGGAACACGCCGAAGTACTTCAGCTTGTTAGTGAACGGAATCACGGGTCTATGCAACTGGTCAAGGAAAGCGCCCTTGAGGACATCGTAGAAGCCGAACCTTGCCATGACCACAAGGGTGAGGAGCGCGAAGGCAAGTGAGAAGATGATGATATGGGACAACCTCACCCTATGGACCCTACGGGGTGGGAGGAACCTTTGAACATTGTACCTCTTCAGGGGTCCGAGCTCGGATAGGAGGTCTATGAGCAGGATCAGCCCGGCGGCCCCCGCTGCTATGGTCCCGAAGAGCTTTATCATGGCCGATATGCCGAAGAGAACGCCCATGATCACAAGGGACCATTTGCTGCCCGATTGGCGGAACTTCACAAGGAAGATGGTCCCCAGGACCACCCAGAGCAGGCTGAACATGTCGAGCGATGCGAACCTGGACTCGTGGAGGAACATGAGGTCCATGGCCATGAAGGCACCCGTGGCCACCATCATGTACCTGCCACCTATGCGGTAGCCTACCCACATGACGCAGACCATTATTATCAAGGACGATAGGGTTGAGAATATCCGGAACACCACAGGGTCCGCCTCTATGAGAGCATAGAACGAGAATATCAGAGGTGTCTGCATGGGTTTTAGCTGCCCGAAGAGGTCATAGCCTGCCCCTGCCATCCTGCCTACCATTATCTGGATTCCCTCGTCAACGCCGTTGGGCTGTATGTCCCTGGAGATGTAGAATATCCTTGGGATGGTGGCTATGGCAAGTAGCACCAGGGCCAGATAGAGGTCGCTGTGCCTAGAATGGAGAACGGCCTCATACAGCCCCTTGGCCGTACGGGGCTTGGGTCCTTCAATGGCTGAGGGTTCGTCCGGAGGCATCCATATACCGCTGGGGTCACTTAAGTGCCGCTATCCAATAAACCTTTTGCAAATTGCCATCCAGTATTGAAAAAGCTCCATTTTCCCCAGTCTAGAAAATGTTCCACTCTATATATATGCCCCCCCGTCCATGGACTTCGCATGCAAGGAAGGCTACATAGCGGTCGAAACCCGGTAGGTCTTCCATCGATCAAGGAGGGAACATGATGCAGAATATAGGAATTGACAAGGGGTCTGACGGCAGCGGAAGGACGGGAAGGGTCCTTCTCGCATTCGCGCTGGTATTGATGCTCGCAGTTCCTGTGGTGGTCATCCTGGCATCCATCCAGGACAGGAACGGGGGCGAGGACCTGCCGGACCCGAGCCGTTCGAACGGGGACGGTTCTATGTCGGACGAGTCAAGGTCCCTGTGGAACGACTTCCTCAGCGATGCCGACCCTCTGCCCATAGGCAGAGAGGACCAGAAGGATTGGGTCTCGCAGAGATTGGACCTGAACACACGCGATTCCATGCCTGGCTATGACTGGGCCAACGGGAGCTATGCCGGCGGGAACGATAAAGAGACGGATACTGGCTCCGATGGCCTGTCCGACGATGATCGCTCGGAACCACCTACTGCGGACGATGAACAGAATGGGGACGAGAAGGAAAGGGAGCTCGAGGAGTCCGATATCGTCAAGGCCGTTCAAGGCATCCTATACGTACTGAACCCCTACAGGGGGCTCATGGTCATCAATATGAGCGATCCCTCAAAGCCCTTCGTTGAGGGAAGGGCCTACCTCCCCGGTATGCCCATCAGCATGTACATAGTGGACTTCCTTGGCTTTGTCATAGTCTCGGAGGCCCCTGCATTGGGCAGCTGGATGGCAAGCTCCACCGGCCGGCTCTATGTCATAGACCTAACCGACCTCTCCGACCCAGTTGTCGTTAAGGCCGTGGCAATAGAGGGTTACCCCATGGACAGCAGAAGGGTCGGGGATGTGATCTACGTCATCTCCAACAAATATGCCTACAGCACTTATTATGAGGAAGATGCTGCCTCTAAGGAGATTTCCGAGGAGGGCGATGTTGTTGTGGCCGTTACTGATACAGTGACCAGCGATGACAAGGACGTAGAGGGTTCCTCCGAGACGACACATATCGTTTCCATATACTTCGGCAGCCCATCGAAGCTAGGGGAGATGGACCGAGAGACCTTCAAGGGGACCTCGGGCCTCGTCCATGCAAGCCAGACGGCCATCTTCGTGCCCCAGCCAGGCACGGATTGGGAGAACCCTTCCACGGTCTTCCGATACATAGACATCACAGACCCTCAGGGCGATATCAAGGTGAGGGGCTCCATAAAGGTCCCCGGCTTCCTTGGCGACAGATATCAGATGGACCATTACAAGAGCACCTTCAGGGTCGTCACCCAGAAATGGCCTTCACAGGACCGCTGGTCCGAGTTCCCGATGTCGACACTCTACATTGTTGACTGCTCCGACCCCGACAACATGGCGCGGCAGGGAAGCCTCCTGATAGATGACGAGGGGAACCTCATGGCGACCAGGTTCGCCGGGGATAGGGGATATACCATCCATCTCCCGGAATCCATTGACCCCCTGGACGTGCTTGACCTTACGGACCCCGCCGATCCCAAGCTTACCGATGTTCTCGAGATACCCGGCTGGGTAGAGCACCTTGAGGTCAACGGCTACGACATTCTGGCAGTTGGTGTCGATAACGAAATTGGTCGGAACGTAGCGATGTACCTCTTCGATGTCACCGACAGCGATAACGCAGTTCTGAAGGACAGGGTCGTCATAGGAACGGGCAGCACATACTCCGATGCCAACTACGACCCCAAGGCCCTGACCATACTCTGGGACGAGGGGCTCGTCCTGCTCCCGTTCGCAAGCTATGACTGGGCAGGACCCTACGGCGGGTCCACCTTCGGCGTCCAGCTCATCTCCTTCGACCTTGAGAAGGGCGATCTCGAGAAGAATGGGGCATTCGTAACGGATGAACCCGTATCAAGGACAAGGATCGTCTCCGGGAACATAGCTGGGATAGGTACTACGATGCTCTACTCCGTTGACGCCTCAAAGCCCGGAACTCCGGTCATTGAGGCTGTCCTTGAGCTCGCCTACTATGTCCAGGATGCGTTCCCCGTCGATGGGAAGATCGTATCGCTGGTGCCCTCCGTCAACTGGTGGGGTTCCGCAAAGAGCGAGAGGTGCAAGATAATGGTGACCTCGGTGGACGACCCCTATAGGCCAGTCAAGGTCATCACCGTCGAAGGCCTCCGGTTCATGGGCATGCAGAGGGTAGGGGCCAAGGTCCTTGTGAAGGGCATCAGCCAGGCCGAGGGGGGATTACCGGTCTGGGAGCTCCACCGCTTCGACCTGTCATCCCCCATGGACCCTGTGACATTGTCCGTGGTCAAGGTCCCCGCAGAGCTGGGGAACTACTATGAGCCCTATCCCGTCTATGATGACGAATATGATTATAATGTCACCGAAGATGAGCGGGAAGGGAGCGAGCCCGGCAGCTCCGGGAAGGGCGAGGAGGGGAATGTCACACCCCCTGCCGATGACGATGACGACACGGGCGGTGAGGACACTAATATCCCCACCCTCTCTTACGACCCTATGCAGTGGTCCGTCCTCAAGGACGGCTCGGTCCTGCTGACGAATTCCTACTACGGATACTACTACTATGATTACGGATACTCAGGAAAGTACGGTGCGATGGCCAAGGAATACTCGCTCATCCCCTGGAGCTCCGGTTCGCCCTTCGAGCTCCTGGTCAACACAACCTATATGGGTTACATGGACCAGAGCCCGCTTGGTACGTCAGCAAGGTTCCTGATCTCATACAACAACTACTACACAGGTGGGACCACCGTATTAGAGGCCTCCTTCGACGGGAAGGTCGTGACCTTGGAAAGGACATTCGAGGTCAAGGGTAGGGTCGTCGGGGCCGACAGCGGCCTCACAAGGCTCTATACCATCGCCGAATGGAACGATGACAACGGTTATCATACCACCATAGGGGTGTATGACATCGAAGATGACCCGGTCTTCATGAAAGGGGCCGATATCGCACCTGGCATGTCCGTGGTGTATATGGACGACACCCTGATCGTCTGTGCCCCGAGCTACTGGTACTATTACAGGGGCGGTGTCCTCATGGATGGCCTCTACGATGATATGGCAATATCCGAAGAGAAGGGGATGCCTGGATACCCCGACCCCGACGAACAAACCTATTCCCTTCTGGCCATAACGCTTGACGGGGACGGACTGTTCTCGGGCATGACCGCGCACAACCTCAAAGGATACTGGTACCTTTCCTTCGCACAGGACAGGACCGTTGTCCTGTCGTCCGGGCAGTCTGCCTCCGGGCTCAGGTTCGCATCCGACGGCTCGGCGGAATACCTCGGTCCCTGGACCGTGTACGGCTCTCCCTCTGGCGGCGGTGT
>JALOTP010000085.1 GCA_025457865.1 Thermoplasmatota archaeon
CAGGGTCCCACTTTCTTCTCGGACTCGGTCCTTATGGCCGTTATAACACTCATAGGGATCGGTGTACTCAGAGAAGGCAGGTTGAGCGAAGTCGGTTCCCTAGGACTTCTACTTGTTGTTGTGGGCTGGTGTGTTTCCCTTTCGAACGGCTATCCCATACCGGCCCTTGTCATGGGACCGTTAGCGGTCTATGTCATGGCATACGGATTACGTGAGCTCAGATCAGAGGGAGTTGGTGTTGTAAAAGGATATAAAACAGGGTTTTTGAAACTTATTTTTAATCGTAGAATGGTCGTAACGCTTTCCATAGTTGGACTTTTGGTTTGCTCATCAGTGTTCTATTATTCAAGGGTCAACAACATCTACAGGGACCTCCCCGCAAGAGACCTTGACCATGACCTTGGTGATGTCCTGAAAGGTGCCGATGGTATCAAAACGAACGAGAATACCTACATGTTCTTTAAGAACCTGAACTTGGCCATAGAGAATGCTTCTGAAAGGGGCAAACAGATCTGCATCGTTCCGGAGGTCTCGGTTTATTGGGTCGAAAGTGAACAGAGGAATCCACTATCCACGGATTGGCCAAACGATATAGAATTGAGCGATCCCGCAGTGAGGGAGCGGGTAATTGACGAAATAGATGGGAAGAGGGGAAGTACAATGTTCATTGTGCAAAAATTCAAGGCCAGCACATTATCCAGGTCATTGGACCCCTTCTCCGTGGGAGATTATTCGATCGTGGACCACATATGTTCCGATTTCAACAGGACAGGAGAGAATGAATTCTTCTATTACTACGAGTGAGTCTTTTTCTATTATCAATTCGTCCACGAGTCTAATTTCCCACGTTTTCTTGCGGCAACGACCCTATCGTAATACCCCCCAAGTGTTATCCCCTCATATGAGCGGGAGACCCTTCTGAACAATCGGTCAAGTTGTCCGTAGAACCTTTTTAGTTCGGTCTCGTCCCTGATATTTGAATGGAAGCCTGGGGATAGGTCTGTGGAGTGGATCATCATCTGAGCATAATTGCGACCGTTGCCTTCGACATGGTCCAGGACTTTTTCGAGCTCCCAATCGTTCGTCCCATTAGGTCTCAGCCAGTAGATCCCCTTCGTCCTGTCGAGCAAATTGAAGTTCCTGAACGTCCATTTGTTAAGCAGGTCCAAGGGCTTGAAGTACCTGTAATGTTCGTTCGGTATGACAGAGAGGGGAACCTCTAAAAGGTCCGACCCTCCAGGTCTATCTATATGGGCAGGGTCCATGAAATATTCTGTATCAGGGAACGATCTGTAATCGGGACCCCCTTTTCCACCTGGTATTCCCTCATGATTTGCCCAGTTCTTGAACGGTGTGACAGAGCAATCGACCTTGAACCCGAGGTCCATGAGGATCCTCACGACCCTTCGGTCCAGTCCCCATTTACCACCGCGATGGCTTACTACATCGGTCCTGTAGGTCTTCCTAAGGTATTCCGCCAGGAACGTCATCTTTCTCCTGATAACGGTTTCATCGTAATCGGTTATGTATGTCTGGTGTTTGGGATCATAATCCGTCAGATGAGAGAGAGGGGGGGTGTCCCATGCATGCAGGTGCATACCAATCTCTGCAGTCCTATCCTTCAAAGCGTGTCTTACCATGTCTTGGACCTGTTTGGTTCGAGCCATGTGATATGTTACCAGATAAGTGACCTTTAACGAATATTTCTCGGCCAGGTCCTGGAAGTTCTGAAGATGGTCAGCGTTCGTCACGGGGACATTATTGATATCGTGCGAAGGGTCAGCCTCGGTATCGACCGTTATTATGAAATACGGTCTGTATTGACACATTAGGCCTTCAACCTCAAAGAATGAATCCGAAATCACTATTTATCCTTTTTTCTGATTTTTTATTTTTATTGAAGTAGAAACTAATTATTTAAATTATATTTAACCAATAAATAATTATGATATCCTGTAATTAATGTTCTTCAATCCGATAAGCACCAATCTTCCGAACTTCTCATCATTTTGCTTCCCTTTCAACCTATTGTACACCTTCTCATCGCGGTATTTTTTTACTTTAGCCGGGTTCCCTACTGCCACTGCCAACGGTGGAATGTCCTTCACGACCACGCTACCCATGCCGATGATAGCCCCTTCGCCTATCGAAACGCCAGGGAGGATGCATGAACCCCTACCGATAAAGACATGGTCACCAATGACTACATCCTTCCTGATCATCCTTTCATCGCATGGCAAGACCTTATCGCTATGGAAGTTCCAGTTGTAACTGATGATCTTGACGTCGGCACCCAGGCCACAATTGTTGCCGATCCTGATCTTTCCTCCCTTTGCCTCAAGCTCGCAGTTCTCCCCGATCCAAACGTTGTTCCCTATGAATATATTCTCTTCGCATGATACATTGAAATTACCGAACATCACCACGTTCCTGCCGATCCCGCCTATCTTCTTTAAAAGGACCTGTTTTCTATAATAGAAGATGAGATTGTGCACGTAGCGAGAGACCTTGAAAAATGACTTTCCAAGGAACATTCTAACGAAAGCTGGTGTCATAGTTTTTCTCAATCCCCCTCAACATCTATCATCAAGTGTTGTTGCAAACTACTTTTAATTATTCCATTGAACTTGCAGGTAAAAGGGTTTTCCATTACCCTCACTTTGCTTTCGTTGATATGGGCATCTTCCAGGATTCCACAAACTGGTTCAACCTCAATAACTGCATGAGTACAGGCCCCTTCAGAATAGGTGAGACAAGCGTATAATTACTGGTCCTGTCAGCTCCCAACCCTTCTTTGAACTGCATAAGGCCCTCCCTCCCTTTGAGCGGTGTCCTGCCTAGATTGAAGCGTTCGCAGCCGTTCCTATGAAGATGTTCCATAATGCCTTGATAGACGAATGCGTTGGCCCCATTCTCGTAGCCTTCTTTCGTAGATCCAATGTACACTGCAAAGGCCCTTTTTCCAAAATGTATGAAATAGAGCATGGCTGGGATACCATTATCATTCTCTGCAAATCCCAATCCAGAGATGCCGTTCCTCAATTGGCCTTTGAGGACCTCCCTGTCTGTAAAGGGGACGTAGTACCTTTTAAAATCGTCATAACCTCTCATCGTCCTTGATTCCCCTGTACTGTCCATAAGCTGTTCCATAATATCGGTCATGGCGGGATCCTTGCTTATTCGGAAAGCAAGTTTCGATTCAACAGCCTTTTTGAGCTTCCTCCGTATCCCACGCTTTATCCCCTTTTCTATAGTTGCCCAGTCGCGATCCAGTCTTATTATGAACTCACAATATTGATTAACGATATATTCCGATCCTGGAGATTTGATGGGTATGGGTTGGTCGTCCCCTCTCATAGTAAACTTCATGAATCCCATCTTCTTGACCTTTCTTTCAAGCTCGGACAGGAACCTATCCATTTCACCCCATTCTTGGAGGACGGGTCCTGAAAAGAAGAGTAGGCTCCTGAATAGACCCGAGGCCTTAGCAATTTTATTGGTCGGATGAGTAATCAGACCAGAAATCCCTCCCACCATCCTTCCTTTGATGAAATAACCTAGATAGATGGGTTCTAGGACTGTCCTGCGGAACGGCTCAAGGAATCCGCTGCAGAGGTATGGAGAACCGTCGTTCTTCAGGAGGAACCCGTCCCAGACCTTAGGATCGTCGATCCTACGAATTTCCCTTTTAATATCCATTCGATCACTCCATTTTTATAGTAATCCAAAACCCTATAAGTTAGTCCAGGTTGACATTATATTTGGGTCGACCTACAAAGTAAAATACGTTCCATGTACCTCTTATGAAATCTGTTTTTTTTTAAATGGCAGCTGTTAGAAGGTTTACTTTAAAATCCACATTATGGTAACCTGCCTTTACATAAACGCCCATTAATGTATAGTAAGTGCGGACGATCTGTTCCCTATCCCCATCCACGAAAACGCTCCATGTCGGATAGTACGTCTGGCTAAGGATGATGTATCCCGGGGTCTCCAGATAGACATTAAGTGAAAGCCGGTCATGGTCCCGTTCGGTTATGGTCAATGTCTCGTTGACCTGACTTGCGGAATCCTCATCACCCGTTCCGTCATCTTTCCCGTTCATAAGGACGCCATTAAGGGGGTCGAAGTCGACCCTCTGCATCCTTTCCAAGATCCTCTTCTGGTCCATGGGTATCTTTTTATGAACTATGAACGCGAGTCCTAGGTTCCCATAGTTCTCGTAGACAAACACCCCCCTGTCATCTTCACTGACCATGACAAGTTCCAGACCGCTTTCCTCTATGATGTGGTCTAATAGGACATATCTTACGTCCAGGATGTCAAGTATCGGGTTGTCGGTTCTGTTGGATTGGTCCTCGACCGGTCCCAGCAGGTCTTTGAAATGCTGTATCTCCATCGGGTTGTAACCGTCAAGAGTGTAAATTCCGTAAAAGATCTGGTTGTTGTCAAGGATCAGGTCCGAGGCATCATAGACCCTATGCCCGTCTGAGTTATCCTGCAGGAACCTGATGTAATCCGGTCTGCTATAGATCTCATCGATGTCCTTGACGTCGACAAATGGAAGGTGGTACATCAGGAGGTTTACCATTATCAAGGAAATCACGGTCAGGTTGAAACCGTTCCTGGTCCTTTTTGAGATGGACCTCCATTGAAGCAGGATACCAGAGAGGCTAATGAAACCTGCAAGGACCATCAGGTCCCTTACGATAGACCAGTATGAACCCGGGTCGGACAGCAACCGCTCGTTTCCCATAAGGGATGAGAGGATATTCCTCAGCAGTGGGATGATTTCCCCACCCAGGAGCGTCAATAGGATCGAGATAATGGAAAGAATGACGGTCAGGCCAATGACCATCTTTGCGACCATGGTCATTCTTTTCCTCACCCTTTCCGTAAGGTCGTCCTGCAAGTACTGGAACCCGAAACCCGAGAGGATCGAAACGGAGAGCATAGAGAACCATAGGAACCTTGGGGGGACCCTGAACAGGTCGAAGCCAGGAACGAACTTCCAGATGACCCAATATACCGGCAGATTACGACCTAGGGTAAGGACAGAGGCGCCAATACCGAGCCAGAGGAAGAAACGGTAGTAACGGTCCTTCCGGAAATGAAGGGATAGGACCAGTAGCATTACCGTTATCACACCGAAATAGAAATAATATTCCCAGAAAAAATCGGTGTACCAGTAGGTGCCATTAACGGGGTTTCCGAAGAAGTTCGGGATAAAGGTCGAGATCAGGAATACCGGAGGGAGGGAAAAGCTGGTGGCGAAATCATAGTCCATACCTCCAGATTTGTCGGTGAGCTCCGAATATTCGTAAGTTGGGACCAATTGGATCAGGCAAACCATTAGGATCAAAAGAGCCATCAGGAGGAATATGAATAGAACCCTGATACCCTTCCTTGCCGATGTGATGTCCTTCCTGGTAAGGAAGATATGGTATAATGAAAAAACCCCGATAAGGGAGAGCGTGAAGAGCGATACCTGGGAATGCCCGGCCAAGAACTGGACCCCTATGAGCAGTCCGGTCACGGAACCCCAACCCGGGCTCCTTCTCTCCATAGCTTTCATGAAGGCAAGGAGAATCAGCGGGAGCCACGAAATGGTGCAGATCTGCCCATAATGCCCGGCATAGACATGCCCCACAAAATAGCCGTTCAGGATGAATATCGCACCCGAAAGAAAGGCACCGGCGGTCTTCAATTTCAGGTGTTTTGCGAGAAAGAACATGGACGTTCCGGCAAGGAACATATGGAATAAGAAGCCCAAACCAATGGCGGTCTGGGTGGGAAATATTAGGAATAGCACCCTGTTGACGGGATAGAAGAAGCCAAGCTGGATATTGGCCAGAAGGGGTTCTCCCGCATAATTGTAAGGGTTCCACAAGGGAAGCCTACCGTCATCAAGATAGTGGTTCACCAACTCCTGCCACGGATAGTGTTGGGAATAGACGTCCGATAATGGAGAATAGATCATTTGGTCTGGATGGAGCAGAACCTTTCGAAAGAAGAAACAAACAATTAAAAATAACATAAAAATGTAGAATAAATTCTCATTTGTCCATTTGATCATTAAGGATTTACTTTCCTCCCAATTCAAATCATTACCCTCCTAGATCATTTTTTCACTCTATATGGTCTTTCGTGGTCGCTCCATCATCGAGATGACGGGATAGGTGTGGGTCAGATACGACCATGATACTGTCAAAGGAAGAGATAGTATGGTCCAATCATCTTGCTCTCGAACCTGCGACCTTCTTCTTTATCCTCTGGATATGTCCCCTCCCCATGCCCTTCACCTCGCATCCAAGCTCAAAATATCTTACTATCTGTTCATCGTCAAGGATCGTGAAGCAATCGATGATCGCGCATGGTTTCCCGACAGCCCTTATGACCTCATCAGGGTCTAGGTGCAGGTATGGCTCATGGCGGACCGCAATGACCAATGCATCCACATTGCCCATAGATCCGAATAGGTCCTTCTCGACCTTTAGCTCGGAGAGCTTTTCCTGCCTCTCGAAGAACCTTTTCCAGCTGTGGTCAGCATCCGGATAGGAGTCCTGGTTCTCGAGCTCCCACCAGTGATCCACATATGGGTCGTGGACCCTGAGGTCCGCTCCCATCTCAGTGAGCTTTCTAACAATGATCTCCGAACCGCTGTACCGTGTATCACCGACATCCTCTCTATAGGAAGCTCCGAGGACCAGGACCTCGGCAGCAGCGATCGGCTTGCCCATGTTCCTCAGGGCGTCCCTGACCAATTGGGCAACATGGAGCGACCTGGTATCGTTAATGTTGATTGCCTCAGGGGTGATC
>JALOTP010000086.1 GCA_025457865.1 Thermoplasmatota archaeon
GGGCTTTCCAGTGGCTGCCTCCCAGACACCCCAGAGTATGATGAACATCCCGAACGGTGTTATGAAATGGTAGGTCCATCTCATGAGGTAGAAGATCCTTGCGGCGAGGGATACCTTCTTCCTTGCTGTCGGCGGCCCCCCCTTCGGATTCGGTGGCGGTGTCTGTCTTGGGGCTGCACGTCTCATGCCTGATTGGACCCTCTGCTGCATCAAGTCACGCTTCCTTTAGGAACAGGACATCTTGAAGACGTCTATAGTTAATAATCATTTGGCAGTGGTTTACAAAAAAAAGGCCGTACCCGCCAGGGCACGGCCTATACCTGAAAAAAAAAAGGAGCGATGTCCTTTGTTCAAGCTTTCTTCCAGACCGCATTCATGTGGTTCTGGGCGAAGATCAAACCTATCCCATATATGCACATTAGGATGAAGTTGACGATCGGGTTCAACCTGTCACCCTCTGGGATACCGGCCATGGCTTCCATCTCGTTGATTTCTTTACATAAGGTATACATTATATACAAATTGACGATGGGTATGAACATCAGGATGACCTTCACTATCGGGTTGATATCCTTCTTAGTGAACTCTGCTATCTCCTTCCACATCATGTACATCCAGTAAATTCCTGCAATGAAGCAGACGAGATAGATGATCCACCAGACGACACCGTTCCTTTCCTGTCCAACTGGTCCGTGTTTTCCTGCCATTTTCTCACCTTCGTTAGGAATTCCTATGAATACCCCACTATCGGCATGACGCCACGGTCAAAATACCACCCAGATATTTAAAATAATCCCATGGCGGACCGATCAACGATTCCCAATAGGTTTTAAGTATGCACCATGATTCCTTGGACGGTCATCTTGCATTATCTCAATAAAACGTCCATACACCAGTTATGGAGGGACCTGAGGCGGTCGGTAAAGTATGTAAGGGCCGTCCGCCCCTACATGTTCGCTCATCACCCCATCTGCGAACCGTATTCAAAGGATGTGCTTCATGTCGGCAGGACCAGGTTCTGCTGGGGCTGTCTTGTGACCTATCCTACGGCCATAACGGCGCTTCTGGTCATGGTCCTTTCGGGATGGAACGAACTGCTGCCATGGTTCCTCTGGTTCCCCATTGGGGTCCTATTCGGAGCGGCCGAGCTCCTCAACCTGCTCAAGAAGAGGGCGGGATCGGTCCACAGATTGATCAACTTCTGTTTGGGGACGGGCATGGCCCTGATGACATTGGCCGTCTTCATGATGCCCATCTTCATCTGTCTCAGGCTCTACCTCTTCTTCATCCTTTACATGCTGGCCGGGCTCCTGATAACATACAGGGTCAGGAACTTCGAGAAACGCTGTGCCAATTGCTCATGGAAGAAGGACTGGAACAACTGCCCCGGGTTCAGGGACCTTCACAACAAGCTGAAGAAAGAGGGACTTGAATAACAGCTCCACTGAGCTTACGGATAATTATTTTTAACAGGTGAGACCTAACCTGTTGGGAAGGGGCGCGACATATGTCAAAGGCCTATTTCATCTCCAGAAAGATATTTTCATCTGACCCATACGATATTGTATTCGGCAAGCTCGAAAGATGCCTTATGGAGCTGGGAGGGGCCTTTTACGCTGACCCCGCATCCGGGACAATCACGGTTCAGGATGGGAAGATGGGGATAAGCGGGGATTTCCTTTTCGAATGCAGGGCACAGTTCAAGCTTGAACGAACCAGTGAGGGGCAGTATTATCTGCGCGGGACCGTAGAGAAAAACCCATCGACACTGTTCTATCTATTCCTTATCGGGGGTCTATGCGTAATGTGGCCTATTTGGGGATTAAACGTCTGGTACCTGGTAATAGACCTGGGGCAGGAATATCAGAAGAAATTGATGAACTTCGAGAACATGCTTAAACACTGATAAGTTTAACCGTTATCAAATCGATAGAATAATAGACCCATTTATCCATAACCCTACCTCAGTCATGGGGGAAAAACAATGGATACGAGCTACAGGGTTTCGGAAACAATAAAGTCTGATGAACCTTTGGAAAAGGTGTTTGACATCGTTGAGGGTGCTTTGAAGGCCATGGGCGGAGAGCTCAGGTCCGAGAGGGGGGAGGGGAAGTTCTTTGTCAAGGAAGGCAAGTCCGGGGTGCTGGGCGACTTCCTTATGGAAGCGGATGCGACCTTCACCGTTAAGAAGGAGGGTGAGGGGATATATCTCATAGAGGGTGAGATCATGAAGAAACCGGCCGCCCTCTTCTGGGTCTGCCTAGTAGGTGGTTTCTGCTTCTGGCCTGCATGGGCCGGGGTCGTTCTGTATTTCATCGCTGACCTTGGCAAGGAATACCAGAAGAAGATAACTGAGTTCTCTGTAAAGAAGGCCGATGCTCCTGCGGTGAGAACTGAACCGGAGACCAAGGAGGAGGAACCCTCCGAAGAGAAGCCGAAGGAGGCCGCGGAGCCTCCCTCCGAATGATAGACAACCCCCTTCATGGTCATCATTTCAGACCTTTCGATAGGTTATGCTTGTACTCATGAGCAGATAACCTTAAAAGAGAAGATATTGAGATTCTTTCTTGTATCATAATCATAAAGGGGGCTTATCACGGATAGGATGTTTCCAGCCATCTGCTTCCCAATCCTTTTTGTCCTCTTGACAACAATCGTCCCACACACGGACAGTTATGCGAACGATATGGACCGAATGGACCCCATTTTAGGTCCAATTGGGGCGATCTGGATAGATGGGGATCTCGGGTTCAATGAAACAAACGGGATCAGTGGAGGGAGCGGAACGTCCATTGAACCGTTCATCCTGGAGGGCAAGGATATCGATGCCACAACAGGGGACGGAATCGTTATCGAGAACACCACTTCCTACCTTATCATCCGGAATTGCACGGTCCGCGGAAGTGGGACCGGGTCTTGGTCAGGCATAACCCTTAGAAGCTCCCAAAATGTCACAATAGAGAACTGCTCCATTCTTGACTCATTTCGAGGGGTGAACGTCACGAATTGTAAGTGCCTGGTCATCAACTCAAATACCGTGAGCAGCTCAAAGGAATCTGGTATGTATATCGAGAGCTCCAGAGATATTTTGCTCGATGGTAACGGAGTGACCGATAACGACATCGACGGTTGTTACATCGTGGGATCAGAGGACCTTCGTGTTTTGGACAACGATTTCATGGATTGCTTGGCGGGGGTGTGGGTCCAGAGCTCCATATCCGTGCAAATGGATAGGAATTTGGTAGTAAATAATATAGATGGCATGGTCGTAAGAAATTCGTTGGACATTTTGATGGAGAACAACACTTGTGTGAGCAATGAAGGCCTTGGTATCATAGTGGTCTCATCAACGGGTCAATTGAGGATCGCATACAACAATTGCTCCACAAACGAGATGGGTATAGCGCTTGTCGATTCCTGGTCGATTGACCCTCATATAGTGAACAACAATTGCTCGTTCAACATAGAGGCTGGACTTTATGTTTATACTGCATCGGACCTTACGATGGAGGATAACACGGCATATGGCAACATGAACGGCATCTACATGGAGGATGTGAAGAACGCAAAAGTAAGCACTTGCCTCTTTACAGAAAATTGGCTCTGCGGTATGTCCATCATGGATTCCTCATTCCTCAGCATCCTCGATAACGTACTGGTCCAGAACGATAGGAACGGATTGGACATGCTTTTCTGCTCCAATTCCTTGATAGAGGACAACCTAATTACGGGCAACCGCTATGGCACGTTCGATGATTCAGGCTATAAGAACATCGTTCGCTCCAACGAGATGATGGACAATTCGGAGGCAGCCCTTAGGGTCAAGAGCAACTATGGTGACCTCATAAGGGGCAATACCTTTTCAGGTGGAAAGGACAGTTTGCACATCCAGGACGTTGATGAGCTTAGTATCTATGATAACATCTTCCAGAATCCCAAATGCACCGTGATAAATATCGAGGACATGCCCATCATCCATTGGAACACGACCTCTGTAAAAGGAAAGAACATCCTCGGTAACGGCCATCTGGGTGGTAACTACTGGTCCGATTACTCAGGTTTGGACGTGGATGGAGACGGATTGGGCGATACCAAGGTCCCTCACGGACCGAGATGCAAGGGGGACTTCTCACCTCTTGTATTGATCGAACGAGGTCCTGACATCGTTCCTCCTTGCATTCTCGAGAGCAGCTTGGGGACCCCCAATACGGGCAGGGAGCTTTTCATGATATATACTCTGACGGATGACAGACCTGTCTGGCATTTCAATGTGACGGCGACGTTAAAATATATGGACAGTAAAAGCGGTCTTCTAATTGAGTTCAATGGAAGTTCGATCAAGATCGATGGGGAGGAATTCGTCCATGTAAAGCTAACAGTACCATCATCTGCGACGATGCTCTCCTTATCGTTCAAGGTCATTGATTTCTCGGGGAACTCAAGGAGGTTCACATTCCAATACCCCGTCAATGATGCGTCGGTCCCATCAATTACTGGTCTGAACCATTCGATGGAGGCCTTGTCAGGTTCGGATTTCCGAGTCCAGTGCAACATAACCGATAATGTCGAGGTCGCATCGAGACTGTGTGAATACTATCAGGACCAGGGATCGAACGATACGTCGATCGTCGGCGTTTGCAGCATTAGCCCGAACGGTATCACATCATGCTTCTCCATACCTGTAAGGACCTCCTGTACTTGGTTGAGCTTCAGGGTCTTCGTAAGTGACATGACCGGGAACCCGGCTATGACAGGTTGGAGGTCCGTCCCGGTGATCGATGGGACAATGCCGGTCATAGAGCTGGTCACAAAGGAGGTTAGAAGCGCCCGCAGTCAAAAAATCGTCTTCTATGTGGATGACAACGTAGGTCCGGTCGATGCCACCCTAATCGTTTCAGGGGACAAGATCGTAAGTAAAATGGTCGAAAGGAAGACCTTTTTCAAAGGCACAATCCAGATGGTCCTGTACCTCCCTGCTGACTGCGAATACCTGGATTGCATCGTCTCGGTACGTGACATGTCTGGAAATTCGGCCATGTTGCAGAGAAGATTGATGGTCATTGATGGTGTCAGACCAGAGATATCATACGATACGCCAGGAAAGCCAGGGACCGGTCAAGAGTTCCTACTGGAATTGGGATTCAGCGATGAGAGGGGTCTGTCGAACGGTTTTTTAGAATGGTGGTTCGATAACGAAGACCATATCAATGTCACTGGAGTGATTAGGACACTTTCCCTGGGCGTGATACCAGAGGATGCCTTTGTCATCAGGTGCAGGGTAGGGGTGATCGACATCGATGGGAACTGGAGGTTCGCTGACCTTTCCTTGGACGTTATGGATTGTACTCCTCCCGAGATCGAGGTTGGCAGAATAGACCCTGTGACCTCCAATTCGCTTGTCGTCCCAATAACATACCGGGACAATAGAGGTGAGGTGACGATTTCTGCTCTTTGCAGGAGAGGTGGTATGATGGGAAGTGACGCTATGGGGGTAAACATGGGGTCACTGACCTATATGGTCCCACCCTCCTTTGATACGATTGAGATATCCGTCTTTGCCCTTGATGGTTCAGGGAACGAAGGTTTCTGGTGGGGAAAGTTCAACGTCAAGGATGGCACAGTACCCCAGATCAAGGACCATACCCTGGTCCAGAGGAGGGGGTCGGATGCCCGGATCAGGTTGTTGGGAGCCGATAACAGAGGCCTAAGGAGCGCATGGATAGAGATAATTGACGATACGGGTACACTTGAGAACAGGTCATTGGATATGTTGAACGATACTCTTTTCGGAGATGATCTGAACCTTCACCCGGGTTCTTACAGTTACAGATTGGGTCTCACAGACACCTCATTGAACTTTGTGGGGTCCGATTGGAAGGAGTTCCATATGAAAAGGGAGGTTGAGCCCCCATACCTTATCTATGGTCTGGTGGCCATTTTAGCGACCGCCCCAATCTTGATGGTCATATCCTTGGTCATTGCGGTCCTCAAAAGGAAGAGAATGCGAAGGGCAGTTGAGAGGAAATGTGTCCAGGACGGGGGCCCGATAATAGCACTGACGCGCGATAAGGTCGGGAACGTATTGGACTGTTATCAGGTCCTTGGCCTTGCCAGGAACGCATCCGAGAGGGATATCATAGACAACTTCCGATATCTTTCCAAGCTCTATCATCCGGATAAATTGGACCCATCTGTCGACCAGGGGGGGCTATTGAGGGACATGGTAGCTATAAACCAATCCAAAGAGACGTTGCTCGATCCGGCCAAACGCAAGTCATTGGACATGTTCCTTGACCGGACCAATAAGAACCTCTGATGTATCCCCCAGGTGATACAACTATGATACAACATTGGAAGGCGTTTATATATACCAAGACCAGTGTTGTTCCTATGTCGATGCATATGAACGCAAAAAGGACGATGCTCATCGGGATCGGGCTGCTTGCCATACTCATGCTGGCGGCTGTCCCAATGATGGCGATGGCACAGGAAGAGACCCCGGAAACGGAACAGGCCCCTCCTTCGAACGGAGGTCGTGAGAGACAGCGGCTCAAGCTCAGGGTCGACCGCGACGGGGACGGCAACATCTCCCTCAGAGAGTTCTATGCCTTCGTCAACGGGAGACTGGATAACGATCAAAGGATAATGAGAGGGGTAGGACGCCCGATAGGGACGGTGACGGCCAAATCTCCCTCAGGGAGTTCAACGCTTTCGTCAACGGAAGATTGGATAACGAGACAGTCAAGAGGGTTTTCAACGCTGCGGACAAGGACCAGAACGGTCTGCTTTCCAGGAGAGAGTTCGGCTATGCAGTTAGTTTGGCCGCAAAGGCCAAAGTAAAGGAGAACGCCCCCGACAAGAACGGAGATGGTAATGTCTCACTCAGGGAGTTCAACGCTTTCGTCAACGGAAGGCTCGATAACGATACCGTTAAAAGGATATTCAACGCAGCTGACAATGACCAGGACGGTCAGCTTTCAAGAAGGGAGTTCACTTACGCCATGAGACTTGGTATGAAAGCCTACCGGTCCCAGAACAGCGAGGCCTCTGGGAACTGCTCCGGAGAATGTTCAGAGGATGGATCGGATGAACGGGAGAGGAACGAAAATAGGGAGCAGCTCCGTGAGAAGCTTGGAGAACGGATCCGGGAAAGGATAAGGGAGCGGATGCGGCATAGGCAGAGGCAGGATAAGAGCGATGCTTGATCTCGGCCAATGACCGTATTAACGGTCGACTATCCTCAGGACACAAAGATAGGAAGGGCGTTCGCGCCCTTATTTTTTTTTTTCGAGGTGCATGAACCTACAGAACATTAATATAATCTTACCGAGCCAGACAAGTGGGACCGGCCTACATAACCGCCTTATCTACTCTACGATGCTCACCCCTTTACCGGAAAGGTAGAAAAAGGTGAGCGAATGAAGAACGGCGCGATAATGACCATCGGACTGCTTTTGATCGCCTCGGCCTTCGGGCTATTGGGTCTTGAAGGCAATGGGTCGGACCCATTCATGGACCCGAGCAGAGGTTTTGTCACACATGCCCCTATCGTGATAGAGGGGGACAGCTCCTTCAATCTGTCCAATGGTGTGAGTTCCGGGGCAGGGACCAACGATGACCCTTACATCATCGAGGGATGGGACATAGATGCAGATGATACCGATTTCGGGATATGTATAGGGAACACGACAAGGCATTTCGTCATCCGCAACTGTAGGATCCATGGTGCCAACAACGGGAACGGTAACATAAACCTGAACGCCAAGGACTCAGTGGGCGTGACATTGTACCACGTCGAAAATGGGACCGTTAAGGACAACGTCCTTTACGACAACAGTCTATCCGACATCCGTTTGAATATTGGGTCCTTTAACAATATCGAGAGCAATACATGCCTTTCCGTAGAGGCGACCGCCCATATCCTTCTCCAGTGGTCGAACTACAATACCATAACAATGAACGATTGCGACCCCCACACCAGGCTAACGGACCCCGTGAACGGTTCGGTCTCGACCGAATATGGTCTCATGATCGTCTATCGCTCCTCGGATAACACGGTCACGTACAATACTTTCCGGAACTTCACGAACGATGGCATCTTCATTTCCAACAGTGAATGCCATGGAACGACCATTGCCTACAACACCATAGAGGATTGCGCACGGGGCTTATCCATAAGCGGACAGGACCATACCATCGCCAGCAATCTCATAAAGTTCAACTTCGGAGCGGGGATATATGCCGATATGACCTACAAGAGCACCATCTTGGGGAACCTTGTCTCGAACAATGCGGGCTCCGGGATTATAATGAACTATGATGGTGGACTACAATCGGAGGGTTTGTGCCTAGTCGAAGACAACATCGTCCGCAACAACGGTCTCGATGGGTTCGGTGTCCAGGGCATAGATTCTGAATACTACAACAATTCCGTTACGGGCAACGGTCGAGACGGTTTCAACATAAGAAGGGCAGACAATACTGTAAGATATAACAACGTAGAGGAGAACGGACGCTATGGGATCTACGTTGAGGACAGATGGAAGGACCCAAGCATCGGAAGCGGCAATCAAATACTCTGGAACAACATCATCAACAACACAGCAGTTCCTCAGGCAAGGGATGAATGCAGCGGTAACGTCTGGAACAGTGGGGGAAATGGTAACTACTGGAACGATCACACAACCCCCGACAATGACACGGACGGTATCGTTGACCTGCCCTACTTCTTGAACGTTACTAACAACGTCTCCGATGCAAAGCCCATGGTCCGTCCCTACGATATGATAGTGGTCGGTCCGATCATTCCACCAGTCATAACAACAGACGATGTGACCTCGGTCCAGGTGAACGACACCTATCAAGCCACCTACACCGCCTATGACCCGCTCATCGCCTCGAGCGGCCTTGGCTGGGACATTGAGACCAACGCATCCTGGCTTGAGATCTCCGGTCCTTCGATATCGGGTACGCCTGCAAATGATGATGTCGGGCAATATTGGATCGAGGTCGAAGTATTTGATGGGGATGAGAGCGATTGGTCCTTCTTCTACCTGACCGTGCTTCCCCTTCCGGATGATGGAACGGACCCTGACAATGGGACGGACCCGGATAACGGGACCGACCCTGATGATGATGATAACGGAACGGACCCAGATGACGACGATGGGAACGATACGATACCGGACGATGACGATGACGGCAATGACACCATACCAGATGATGACGATGACAATGGGACCGATCCAGATGATGATGACGATGGTAACGACACTATCCCGGACGATGACCAAGATAATGATAATGGGACCTGGAACGAGATGTCGAACAAGGCTCCCAGCTCGGCCAGCATCGATATCCCCGTTGGGAATTTGATATCGGGGAAGAAGTTCGTTCTTTCCGCCCGGGCTTTCGATCCCGACCTTACATCAGGGGACTCACTAACCTACGACTGGTACATCGAAGGGATAGGTTACGTCGGTTCAGGGGAGACCATCGAATTGACCTTGAAAGAGGGCGAATACACCGTGATCCTCATCGTGACGGACCAATACGGGCTCAAGGTCGAGAAGAGGATGGATATCTCTATCCAGGATGAGGACAGGGCATCGTTCGACCCGATACCGATCCTCATGGCAGTCCCGGTGATCGCTCTCCTCGCGCTCATGGTAGCAGCGGTCTTCATCTTCAGGAAGAGCCATACCCATGCTACGGTGGAAAACGAGGAGACAATGGATTGGGACCTGGACGCTCCAGTAAGTGCTCCGATAAATATAAGAACGACCCCGGGTAACTTCAGTGATGTCAGGTCAGGGCCTCTTGGACAGAGGACAGGCGGGGACCTCAGGTCCTTCTCCGGACCCATGGGAGTGAACGCCGCCCCTGGCCTGTCCCAAACGGAAGAAAAGGCACTGACAGAGATAAGGTCTGACGCTTTGATAACGAAGAGGTCGCCCATGAACAAGAAGAAGAGGGAGCTTAGGGACCTTCTCCGGAAGAAGGAGGGGTCGCTCGATAGGAAGACCTACGCAGCACTCTCCTCTATCCTGGAGGAATGAGGGCACTTCGGCGGTGATGATACCATGAGCGTCTATATGAGCGTGGACAATCAGACCAGGGAACTGCTCCTTGAGAACATCAAGGACAGGCCTGGGATATCCTTCTCAAAATTGATGAGGCTTTTGAACCTCAATGAAGGGACGTTAAGGTACCACCTGAACTACCTGGAGAGGAAGGAGCTCATCACATCGAAGAAGGAAGGGACGAAGAGGCTCTATTTCAACTCCCTTTCCTCCGCATACGGGGGAGAAGGGAGGGATGACCTGACAAGGGAACAGACCAGGGTCTTCAATATCATAAGGAAGTACCCCGGTATCAAACCCAAGGAGATACTGGAAAGATCGGAGCTCTCAAGGAAGGGATTGAGGAACATCCTTCAAAAGTTGAAGAACGAACATCTCATATGGGAGGTCGAGAACGGGAACGGGGCCGGATATGAGATCATCACGAGGAAGAGGCTCATGGAGGAGATGCTCCTTGACCTTGCGGAGAAGTTCCTCAAAGGAGATATCGACAGATCAACGTTCCTCCATCTCAAGGATTGGATAGAGGAGGCACAAGAGAATAATTGAACACCCCCAAAACCCCCCCCAAAAAAGGTCTGGACCTTTGGAGCCCCCTTTGTTCGCCTGATCACTCCACTCCAAAGGTCCAGCCTTAAACCTTGCATCAATACTGATCTGGGCGTGTCTCAGCTATATTAGCAATCGATTTCGAGAACACCTTAAAGTGACGATAGAAATCGATTACGTTTGAGGTCCACGCCTAAGGCCTCGGGTTCATCCGGACAGGTCGGGACCTTTGGAGAGTCAAGTATTTGACGTTGAACCAACTCCAAAGGTCCAGCCCAAATCATAATAGCATTATGTAATCTGATTTGGGCGTGTCTCAGCAATATTAGCAATCGATTTCGAGATCTTCATAAAGTAACGATAGAAATCGATTGCGTTTGAGGTCCACGCCTAAGGCCTCGGGTTCAATTTAGACCGGTCGGGACATCTGGAGAGTCAAATAATCAACGACAATCCAACTCCAGATGTCCAGCCCAAAACCATTAGTCAATGTAAAAGTGGTTTTGGGCGTGTATAATCAATGTTAGCAAAGGTTCACGGGTTCATTGTTTAATTGACGATAGTGAACCTTTGCGTCTGAGGTCCACGCCTAGCATCAATGAAGAATCAAGTGGACCGGTCGGGACTTGAACCCGAGGCCTTCTGATTGCAAATCAGACGATCTACCGAGCTGATCTACCGGCCCGTTATTATTGGGAATAGGGCTAATGATGGAGGATATTTAAGGTTTCGGACCTGATCATGCTGGTAACTGGACGTAAGTCGCTTAGGTTCTAGATCCTCGATCTTGAGGGGCGGGTCGGTTCTGGCGATAAGGTTTTTTAGGTCCCATGTGTAGTAGGATAGGTGGACGAAAGGGACAAAGGGTTCAGGTTCGGATTGCTCCTCGAATACCTGGGTCTGGCATACAACGTACTGGAGGCCATACTCTCCATTCTATTCGGAATATTTGCTGGCAGTGTTGCCCTGGTAGGTTTCGGTCTCGACAGCATTGTCGAGTCGCTGTCAGGACTGGTCCTCATCTGGAGGTTAAGGAAGCATGGGACCCTCAGCAAGGAAGATGAGGAGCGCATTGAGAGGACCGCGGTATTGTTGGTGGGTCTGACCTTCCTGATACTGGGGGTATACGTCCTATTCGAGGCCTCTCATACCATCTTTGGCAGGATCATGTATTCGATCCCACTCCCTGGGGGCATCCAGATTCCTGGAGGGACTAAGGTGCCTGACCCCTCAATTCCCGGCATACTGATAGCACTTGCCTCCATAATGGTCATGCCCACCCTTGCCTACCTCAAATACCGAACAGGCAAGAGGATCGGGAGCAGAGCCCTTGTGGCCGACTCGAAGGAGACACTTGTCTGCGCCGTGCTTTCGGTCGCATTGCTCCTTGGCCTCGGGCTCAACTATCTCTTCGGTTGGTGGTGGGCGGACCCTGCAGCAGGTCTTCTGATAGCCGCATTCCTTTTCAAGGAAGGGATGGAGCTCTTATCAGGCGAGGAGGATTGAGGGGGGGCTCTTGGTCCGAACGGACCCTCCTTCCCTTCGATGATCGACCTGAGCTCTTCCAGAGCATTCAACGACCTGGTTCTAATGGTGGGGTCCAGGACCTTCTCCTCGAACTCGTCCATATCAAGGACGAGGTAAGAACCATCAGGTCTTACCCAAACATCGATGGCAAGGTCATGCCATGTCAGAACATCGCCTTCAATGACAGGAGGTTCTGACATGTTACAGTAGAACCCCTTAAGGTTCCCGTCCCTGTCAGCTATCCTGAAGATATTGAAATACCTGTGGAAGTAGAAGGTCTCGACCCAGATATCATCCGGTTCGAACCGTACATATCCCAGGTCCAGAGGTTCGCGGGACCATCCGGTATCGATGGATATCATATCATGTGTCCTTTCCCTGATCGTCCCAGGATACTCTATCTTCAACTTCCCTTCGGGGTCCATCTTTCGCACTTTGATGGCATATGGCATAGGCTATCGACCTTGACATCTATAGAAAGAGAGGGGGACGGGGTCGTTAGGCACGCGATAGATCAAGTGCCTGAGCGTAAGGAACTGGTAGGGGAGGGAGACTAGCCCCCTCCCCTTAATGTCTTAGGAGGTGATCCATCCGCAGGTTCCCCTACGGATACCTTGTTACGACTTAACCCTCCTTGCAGAATCTCGATTCGAGAAGGACAATAATCCCACCCTCATCGAAACTCCACTCGGATGGTTTGACGGGCGGTGTGTGCAAGGAGCAGGGGCATATTCACCGTAGGATGTTGACCTACGATTACTACGGAATCCAACTTCACGAGGGCGGGTTGCAGCCCTCGATCCGAACCACGGATAGGTTTCGGGATTACCTTCACCTTTCGGTGTCGGAACCCTTTGTCCTATTCTTTGTAGCGCGCGTGTTGCCCAAGGGATTCGGGGCATACTGACCTACCGTTGCCCTTACCTTCCTCTGATTTTGCACCAGCGGTCCCCTTAATGTACCG
This sequence comes from Thermoplasmatota archaeon, assembly GCA_025457865.1. Lineage (GTDB taxonomy): Archaea > Thermoplasmatota > Penumbrarchaeia > Penumbrarchaeales > Penumbrarchaeaceae > JALOTP01. The sequence goes on from JALOTP010000086.1 coordinate 13,123, forward strand.
CCCCTCCGGAGAGGGACCTGGCAATTAAGGGCAAGGGTCTCGTTCGTTATCTGACTTAACAGAACGCCCTACGGTACGAACTGACGACGGCCATGCACCACCTCTCTACCAATCAGGCAAA
>JALOTP010000039.1 GCA_025457865.1 Thermoplasmatota archaeon
CCCGGACCTCGTCCTCAGGACATCTGGGGAGGTGAGGATATCCAACTTCCTCCTCTGGCAGCTGGCCTATTCGGAGCTTTACTTCACCGACGTTTACTGGCCAGGGCTCACGTTCACCGAGTTCCTGAAGGCGGTGAGGTCATATCAGCTCAGGAAGAGACGCTACGGAGGATGAGCATAGGTCCCCCTGGATCAGAACAGGTCCAGGGTGTTCTCTATCCTGTTGAGCTCAATTCCCGATGTCTTGCTTCCCACAAGGCATCCCTTGTCATTGGCGACCATGCTGGCGCCCACATACGGTGAACCGAAATTGGCCGTGGATATCTGTACCTCTACCCCGAAGAGCTTTTTCAACCGTTCGAGCTCTGCCGTCCTGGCCTTCGGATGGACGATCATGCCCTTGGAGTTAAGCACGGCGACCGACCCGACTGTCCTCACCCCTGCAATGGTCCCGGTAACGGGTTCGATCCCTAGCACATCCTCTAAGAGCCTCAGGGACCTTTTATGGATCTCGGGATTGACCAGGGCGACCTTCTCGGAACAAAGGACATTGTTCCCCCAGGCTGTGACCGGGTCCTCCGAGGACGCAATGACGAAAGCCCCGTCATCCTCGATGACACCAGCTTCCATGAGGGCCTGCGAGAGCTCATCGGTGGATATGAAATGAGGCACTATGGCGCCCCTTAGGTTCGAAGCGATGAGGGAACCGTGCAGATTGGTGCCGCCCAGAGAGCATCTGAGGGCCTTTAACCCCAGCGTATCCTCGGTAAGTGAAAGGAAGTCCCCAGGGGTCTCTGCCGGGCAGAGGATGGACGAGGAGACCGCCCTGCAAAAAACGCCTATGTACGGGTTCCCGTTGAGATCTGCGGTCCTCACTGGCATCGGGGGACCCTCCCTGGAGCTCGCTCACTCCTCTGGTATAGATACTTCTACAAGGTCCTGGTCCTTGAACCTGACGACCTTTATCCTCAATCTGGCCGGGGGGTTCTCTATACCCCTCTTCCAGACCGCCTCGTTGATATGGGTGTCCAGCCAGATATCATCCAGCTTCGCCTTCATATGGTGTGCGACATGTGATTTTATGACCCTGTTCGCCCTATGGGCCTTCCTCGTCCTTGGTGTGGAGAGAAGGAGCTTCCTCAAGGGGACTATCATTATTCTCTCTTCGGTATCCTCTGCCATTCATCATACCCCCTACGTCTTACCTCTGGAGCTTGCTCCTTCTCCAGGAATGCCTCTTCGGATGGTTCGTGAACTTCCTAGCGGTCCTCTGCATGACCCATGCTGGCACTCTCCGGTTGCGGTTGAGAACCTTCATGAGCCTTTTTTTCTTCCCGAAGGGTTTGTGGCTTGCCATATCCATCACTTTCTCACTATCTGAATATCTCGTTTTTTGGGCTGGACCTGGACCAGCAGTCTCTTCATGGTCTCATCGTTGACAGGGCCTGGAAGCCTACCGGATTGATGCAGGGCAATGAGCTGGTTCTCGAGGGAGGAGGCCACGTCCGGATATGCCAACTTCACCCTTGCAAGGCGCTCCCTTGCCTCTGGGGAGAGGACGGTCCTTAGGACCGCTCTCTTCTGGGCATCCAGTTCCTCGGCCTGTTTGCTGTAGGCCGCTTCCTGTTCATTTGCGGCCTGCAGCTGGGCGAACCTCCTCTGTCTCAAGGCCTCCAGTTCAGGGTCCTCATCTGACATCCTCTGCCATTCCTCCGGTCCGTTCTTTCACTGCCCATCAGTACTTCCCGAGGTCGGGATGCTCGTTGATGACCTCCTTCAAGACCTCGTAAGCAATATTGTCAAGGAGCTTCCTTCCACCGGGCGTTACCTCCCTGCCCCTTCCCTTGACGGTCTTAACGAGCTGCGCTTCCTCGAGCTGCTGGAGCGCGGTCCTGACTATGGACCCAGAGCTCATCTTTGCGATATTGGGTTTGGAACCCCTATCCCTGGCGCCAGTGAACTCGGCACGGAGGTGCATTGTACCTATAGGTCCATGGATATAGACCTTCCTCAGGATGGCAGCCTCGCGGATGTACCACCAATCTGGATCGACAGGGGCCCTTTCCCTGTTCACACCCGTCTTTACAAAGGGTGCCCATTCTGGTTGCTTGCATACCTCAATGGCCTTGAGCTTTTCAGCCAGTTTCTTTATGAGGTTCTCGGGGGGAACATCGTAGACCGTTGTCATCCTTGGCCTCCAGCACTATCTGGATAGGGAGAATACACCGCCCAGTGGGGGGTGTGGGAGGGCTGATACGGTCACTTTTATTTAAATATTTCCTGTTACATAGGACCATCCAGCCAGGTCCAGGATGGATAGACCTTCATCGGTCAGGCCCTGACCTCCGGCCTGAGCCTGCCCGTATCGTCGGACCGGGACCATATCTCTCACCTATGTTATGGTCGCCGTCCCGTTGCTCTTTGCTCTCCGAACCATCTGCCCTACCCTCCTTTGCCTTTTTGGAAGCCTTTCGGACCTTACCGAAGATGGTCACGACAAGGAGGAGCAGGAGGAGCACAAGGGCGCCTATCGAAGTGGCGAAACAGACCAGGACATTATTGAAGCCGAACCAACCGGCCATCGATATTTCCAAGTATAACCTGTCCCAAGCCTGGGAACTTCCTTTGATATTGAGGGTCGGGTAAGCCCCCTCCACCTTGACATCCAGACCACCTTGTACCCTATCACTACCGTTCCCGAGCCAGGCCTTGACCCCGCAGCCGCTCGGGAAGATGACCTTGATGCTGGGGTCCCATTTCTGGACATCCTCTATCACTATGGTCCTCTTTACTGTCTTGAACGGGACCAATGGGTCCCAATGCCGATGAACGAATACGTTAGTAGCACCCTGCCCGCTCCCCCCTCCTTTTGTTCCGAACGGTTCCGACAGCCCCTCAACCCGGGCGCTGATGTGGAGTGGGTCAGCGTCGTCCATATTGGCCGTATCCCCATCGAACTGGATATCACTGTCCGAAATATTGAGCGATATCTCCTGCCTTTCACTTTCTATGAACGGCTCCAGGAGCTCGGATATGTCGGCGGAGAGCCTCTCCTCGACCGAGGCCCTATCTATTATCCCCATGCTCAAGAGCAGACGTATCATGTCGGAGCTCAGTTGGTCCAGCTCGAACTCGATTGAGGTGTTCAGCTCGAAGTCATTGGGATCGTAATCTATCCTTGACAGGTCTATCTCGATGTCGCAATGGGTCATCACCTCCACATCAAGGAAGTAATCGGACCTCACATCGGAGAGGTCTATGACCACATCCACGGAGAGCTTTTCAGTCGTATATGAAGTGGCTTTGACGGAAGATATTGCCCTGTAACCAGGCTCATAATCGAACACCCTCCTTCCCTCTGGCGTTGTGGCCTTGGGGTCCTCTCCGTAGAAAGTTAGACCGGGGGGCATCATCATCTCAACTTCCGTCCTCTCATCATCGATCCCTTTGAAATCCCTCAGGACCCTTAGCCCTCCATTGAGCAGGCCGATCACCTGTTCCTCCTCATACTCCCCTGTAATGTCGAGGACCAATGGCCTTTTCAACCTTATCGAGGCCTCAAGGGGGATATCGGACCTTAGGAGCGATATCAGGGAGCTTCCGCTGGTTGGGTGGGCCAGTCCAGCCGTCCCAGTATCTACGGAGGTCGAGAGCTCGAGCCCCTCCTCTCCGGAAGCGGTCTCGAAGGTCCCTTTGAGCTCCGTGTTCAATGAGATCTCCATCTCGGAGACCTGGTCATCATCAAGCAGACCGTCTAAGAAGCAAAGCCTGATCAGACCGGCGCCCAGATAGTTAGGGCCCGTTACCGATGGTGGGAGGACCTGTGTCGTATCCACTCTTTCTAGTGATAGGGACGATATCCCGAGGAAAGAGGTGATGTCCAGAGTTCCAAGGGTTGTCCAATCGAGAATGGTCCTACCATCGATCTCCTCGCTCTCATACCTGACCGGGGGAAAACCTGTCATCTGCAGGTCGAAGGGTCCTGTGAGTATGCCCACCCTTCCGTCGATGGTCAGATAGTTGTAATTCCCCACAGGGGGTACTCTGGTGTTCCTGACGTTGAGCAACACCGTCCCGTCGGGATAAGGCGAGATCCTGGTGGGGATGATATATGTCGTTGTGATACCTGGCTCTGAGCGCAAGGTCATGAGCCTCTGGAACCTGAAACCTGAGAGAAGGAACCCGCAGATCAGCTCGTTATAGTACTGTTCATCGACCTCGGAGACCTTCAAGGAGGAGATATACCTCTCGACCTCGACCCTGCCGTGGAGCGTCGCTTCGAAGAGCAGCGGACCGTTCTCGCCCGCTGGGGATGGACCCAGGCTTTCGTCGATGAAGCCGAATGGACCAGGTGTGAGGGAATCACCAAAGAACGATAGGGACGATAGGTTCACGGTCCAGTTCACTATCTGGGATTCGAGCTCAGACCTCGCATCCGCACCTCCTGCGGCAATTATGGACCTTAGCGAGGTCGCATTTTGGAGCTGTTCCATGAAGTAGAGGGTGTACACCTCTATAGAGACCTTGACAGTATACTCCAGGGGGTTCTTGAAGGACAGATTCATGACAACGGTCATATCCTCACCCTCTGCCCGTGTCGCTGAGATCATCTGACCGTTCCCTCTGGCTGTCTGGACCGGAAGGATCATTGTCAAGACCATGACGGATGCTATGAGCAGTGCATGGAGATGAAGGTCTCTCATGGGAAAACAATCGGCGTATGGATACAAAACATTTACCTTCAAAATCTCTTTAAGGTCGAACGTTCCCTGATATCGATGGGAGCGTTATGGACCATTACAAGGGGTTGATGGCTCGGCAGCAATGACTTTGAGGACGTCCAAGGCGCAAGCAGAGGCCGCAAGGAGAACGATGCTCGAACTGGACCTTTTCGATAGGGAGAGGTCCATAGGTCATTCCGAAGGTGTATGCTTCCCGGTCAGGGCCAGTTCTATGGATGAGCTTCAAAGGTGCGCGGAGAGGTTGAAGGAGGAGGGTGTAACCTTCGAGCTCATTCCCGATATTGGTCTTACCTCAGGAAGAAGAAGAAGACGTTCACCCCTAGGTGAGGTCCAAAGAAGGCTTGCCTTTGACCTAGGGCCGGGCATGCTAGACATTCTACCCAGGAAGTACGAGAGGGTGGGGGACGCTCTCGTTCTGGTCATGGACCCCGCCTTAGAGGGGGTCAAGGTCGAGGTCGCTGAGGCCTACTCCAAGGTCCTTGGCGCCAGATTCGTCCTGAGGGATAGGGGCAACATCTCAGGCGAGCTCAGAGAACCCGATATGGAGGTCCTCATCCCGCCTGATGACGGCGATTTCTCCACGGTCCACAGAGAGAACGGAGTACTATACGTCCTAGACCCGAGATTTCTGATGTTTTCCTCAGGGAATGTGGGTGAGAGGGGAAGGGCAGGGAGGCTTCTCACTGAAGGCCCCTTTACACCCAGGGCTGTTAGGTGCAGGGAGCTAGGGGAGCCATTCGAAGGGGAGGTCGTATGCGATATGTTCGCTGGAGTCGGGTATTTCACTCTCCCTCTGGCCCTGAGCTCTATGCTTAAAAGGGTGATATCGATAGAGAAGAACCTACTTGCCTACGGTTACCTGGTCGAAGGGGTGTCACTTAACAGGGTCACCGATCGTGTGGCAGCGGTCCTTGGGGACAACAGATGCTCGGCGCCGGAGGGGGTAGCCGACAGGATCATCATGGGATATGTCAGCGGAACGGTCCGGTATCTTGAGATGGCCTTTCGTTGCGCATCACCGTTCGGGGCGGTCATCCACCTCCATGACACGGTCGAGAAGGAGGTCGGGGCAAAGGGTCTCTTCAGGGCCGCATCGGAGATAGCAGGCACATTCGATCTCCACTTGGAGCTCAAGGCCTCAAGACAGGTGAAATCCTACGCTCCGTGCGTTGACCATGTCGCACTGGACATAGTAGCCACACCGCAGTTCCATACATGAGACCTACAGAAGAAACCTTTTTCAACCCATGAATGGCTTGACCTCCTGGGTAAGGAAATGAAGAATATCGTCATCGCAGGCGGAGGAGAGGTGGGTTTTTCCCTTGCCCGAACGCTGTCCGAAGAGGGGCATAACATAACCATAATCGAGAAGGAGGAAGCTGTCTCCGAGAAGCTCGAGTCCCTTGATATCCTCGTTGTGACGGGTAACGCGGCGTCCCCGACGGTCCTGGACAAGGCATACATAGAGTCCGCTGACTTCTACATAGCCGTTACAGGTTCCGACGAGGTCAACATGGCCTCCTGCGCCATCGCCAAGAACAAGGGTTCAAGGACCCTTGCAAGGATAAACGGGGAGGACTACCTCAGGGACCCGGTCTCGAAAGAGGCCCTCAAGGACGCTGGCATAGACATCGCATTCTGTCCCGATATGATATCCTCCACCCACATGGCCAATATCCTGAACGTACCTTTCTTACTGGATACGCCCATGTTCGACGAGAAGCTGATGAGGGTGATGGAGCACAGGGTGGACAAAGGGTCTAGGGCGTTGGGCTCGGAAATAAGGAAGCTCAAGCTACCTAGGGACATCAACCTTGTGGCCGTGTTCAGGAACGAGGAGGTCCTGATCCCCAAGGGGTCGCTACGCATGGAGAACAATGACAGGGTCCTCTCCGTGGTCCCGGCCACCTCCTTGGATAGGGCATACGAGGGCTTGCAGGAGCTCTTCGGGTCAGTATCGAGGAGCGACATGAGGTCGCCCATAACGAAGATAATGATCGCCGGCGGATCGAGGATAGGCTACCATATTGCAAGGCTACTTTCCCAGAAGGAGAGGTCCGTCATATTGATAGAGGAGGACGACAGGAGGTGCAAGGAGATATCGGAGAGGCTTGACGATGTCCTTGTCATAAACGGCTCCCCGACGGACAAGGAGCTCCTGAAGCTAGAGGGGGTCTCTGAGGCCGATGCCTTCCTGGCGGTCACGGAGAGGGAAGAGGTCAACATCCTGACCTCCCTTCTGGCCGGGCAGTTCGGAGCGAAGAGGTCCATAGCCCTTGTTGACAGGCCCGACCTGAAATCGATACTCGAGGAGATGGGCATAGACCTGATAGTCTCCCCGAGGTCAGTCACGCTATCGGCCATCCTCAAATACTTCCATGAGGACGATTTCTCATCCATGGCAGTGATGGGGGAAGGTGAACTGAAGGTCGTCGAGATCAAGGTCAGGGAGAGGTCAAAGGGGGCAAACAATAGGGTGGATGGGCTAATGGGGCTCCTTAAGAGGGACCTGATCATAGGCGCCATCGTGAGGGATGGTAAGGTCATCATCCCCCGCGGGGAGACCATCATACACCCCAAGGACCGCCTAATGGTGTTCACCAAGGGCGGGAACCTGAAATGGCTCAAGGACCATTTCTAGGAGGGCGACCTTGGTAAGGCTAAGACCCGTCACAGTGGTGGGCCAGATGCAAATGGTCCTTTCGGTCGTACTCCTACTATCCATGTCAGTGGAGGTCCTGTACGGACGGTTCACGGTCCATGACCTATTCGTGTTCGGTTTCCCCGCTCTGATAATGTTGGTCGGCCAGTTGGTCCTCATAGCCCTTCTTCCCTCAGGGCCGCTCCTCTCAAGGGAGAAGAGGTACAGGGTGGCCATCGTCTCCTTCCTGCTCTTGGTCCTGATAGGATCGCTTCCGTTCGTTCTATCAGGGACCTGCAATATGATGGATGCGGTCTTCGAATCGATCGCAGGTTTCACGACCACAGGGCTATCGACGAAGGCCCCTTCCGCTCTCCTGGATGAGGGCAGAGGAATGCTGTTCTATAGAGTTGCGATACAATGGGCGGGTGGCCTTTTCTATCTGGGATTCGGTTTTCTGCTCCTGACCGAGATCGCCGATATCGCAAGGAGGAGCGTCGAGAAGAGGATGTTCTCATGGACCGGGATGGTCCCCACCATGTCGAACCTGATGAGGAACATCACCTTCGCCTATGCAGGGCTGACATTGTTCGGGGTCGCCATCTATAGGTTCAGCGGGCTGCACCTCTACGATTCCATATGCCTATCGATGTCAACCCTATCCACCGGAGGATACTCATCCATGGGAAGGTCAGTTCCTGGAGGGAGCGGTATCCATATCATAACAGCCTTGATGATGTTCATAGCAGGGATGGGCTTCTATGTCCACCTGTCCCTCATAGCATCGAAGGGTAGGAGGAGAGCGCTCCTCGACACTGAGAACCTGGCCTACATGATGATCGCCTTCACGGCCCCCATAATGGCCTATCTCATGCTCATGGCAGGTGGTACCGGGTTCGGGGAGTCGCTATGGAAAGGGGCCTTCGGAGCGATATCGGCCCTGACCGATACAGGCTTCCAGGTCGATGGCATGCAGAGATGGCCGGACAGCCTGAAGCTGTTCCTAGTGCTCCTCATGCTACTTGGTGGTTCATCGCTCTCCCTGGCATCCGGTCTGAAGGTCCACAGGCTCGTTCTTCTTTCCAAGGGGTTCATCAGACTTATCAAGGGTATGATTCATCCGAGGGCAGAGCTTCCGCTGAAGAGGGGCGAGGGCTCGTACTCGGACAACGCCCTTGAGATGGCCAATATGTACTTCCTTTATCTCCTCGTGGTCCTGGGTCTGATGATGGCCATCACCCTTCTGTTCGAGAGCGGGTTCATGGAGGTCCTCTCCTTATGTTCTGCAGCCGTCTCGAACACAGGGATGGCCTTCGGGAGGTTCAGCGGTCCTGATGGCATTTCGACCCTGCCATGGTTGGTTAAAATAGTCCTATTGGGCGGGATGTTGTTCGGCCGGCTTGAGATATTGCTCCCCATCTACCTGTTATCACCGAGGAGCTACAGGTTCAACGGATGACCTCGAGCTCCTCCCCATCCTCGGGCATGATGGTATGAGGGAAGACCTCCTTGGCCTCGGCAAGGAGCTTAAGGTGCCCATCGTCCTTCGAATAACGGGGTGAGGTGTGGACCAACGCGAGCTGCCTGACCGCAGCCCTAAGGGCCACCCCCGCAGCGGCCCTTGCCGTTGAATGACCGAACTCTACGGCTTGAGCTTCATATTCGTCACCGTAGGTGGCCTCATGTATGAGCAGGTCGGCCTCAGAGGAGAAACGGACCATCTCAGGAGATGGAGAGGTATCCCCGGTATAGACGATACAAACCCCTTTGCGGGGAGGGCCCAGGACCTGAGATGGAGCGATCACGGACCTGGTCCCCTCAAGGTCAAGCTCGATGGTCCTCCCTCTCTGGAGCTCTCCCCAGAGCCTTCCTTCAGGGACGCCCAGGGCCCTAGCAAATTCAACATCGAACCGCCCGGGTCGGTCCTTCTCATGGACCCTGTAGGCCAGAGCAGGAACGGAATGGGAGGCTTGGCAGGAGCCTACGATCAGTCCGTCCACTTCAGTTCCCTCTCCGGGTGACAGCTCAGTGACCGGTGTATCGAAACCGCATTTGAAGGCACAGACGGACAATGCCGCCTCCCAAGACCTGGCGGTACCGTGCGGTCCTATTATACGCAGTTCATCCTCCCTGCCGTTGAGGGACATGGTCTGGACAAGTCCTGGGAGGCCGAGAATATGGTCACCGTGCAAATGGGTCACAAGGACCGCCCGTATCCTCATGGGCGAGACCGAAGAGTAGAGGAGCTGCCTTTGAGTACCCTCCCCACAGTCCAGGAGAAGGGTGGTGGGGCCCGAGGAGAGAGCAATGGAAACAGGATTCCTCCTCTTGGATGGCCAGCTCCCTCCTGTGCCGAGAAAGCGGAGCTTCATGAACCCCCAAAGCAGAGGACCATCATCAATCTTTTTCCCACATAGGCCTGTCCTGAGCGCAAGCGATTATTAGTAGATAGGCCGCTCCGGTGTCATGACCCAGAACGGACCTAAGAGACCGACCATCCTGATGGACGGAACGCCCTACGAGCTCCATCCCAGCAAGATCGTCTGCCTTCTAAGGAGCTATGCGGCCCATGCCAAGGAGCTGAACAACCCCGTTCCCGAGAGGCCCAGGTTCTTCCTTAAACCCCCGTCATCGCTCCTGGAGGACCATGGCACGGTCGTCCTGCCTGATGGTGTCGGCCCCGTTCACCACGAAGTCGAACTAGCCGTGATAATAGGGAAGAGGGGCAATAGGATTACCGAGACCTTGGCTGGGGACCACATCTTAGGTTACACGGTCATGCTCGACCTGACCGCAAGGGAGCTGCAGGATGAGGCAAGGTCAAAGGGCCTCCCTTGGACTGAGGCCAAAGGTTACGATACCTTCGCTCCGGTCGGCCCACTGGGTGCGACCAGGGCTCGTTATGACTGGAGGGGACGGAGGGTCCACCTCAAGGTCAACGGGACCTTAAAGCAGGACGGTAACACCGACATGCTCCTTTTCACGGTCGAGCAGATGGTGTCGAGGATATCTTCGGTGATGACACTGGAGGAGGGCGATATCATTCTGACGGGGACCCCCGCAGGGGTGGGTCCTATCCAGCATGGGGACAGGCTCGAGGCTTCCGTGGATGGACTAGGGACCCTTGAGGTCACCGTTCGATGAGCAGCCTGGTCCGAAGGAGTTGTTCGGTGCTAATGATAAACTGAAGGACAAATGTAAATATACCCTTGTAGGATTGAACAATGTCATCAATATGACTGGCTCCAGGAAGGAAAGGGTATTGAAAGAGGAAGGCCCGCAACAGCAGCTCTTTGGTCTCATAGGCGGCGAACATCGTATAGCGGCCTACCTTCAGAACTCAGCACATCAGATGAGGACGCCCTTGACGGTCCTGAAGACCTATATCGAGCTGGTCCAGGCTGAGGTCTACGGGCCTGTCACGAGCGAGATGATGGAGAAGCTGGAGACCCTTGAGGTCAACCTTGATGAGCTGTCCTATTTCGTGGACCAGTTCCAGGACATGGGGTTCATTGCAGGGGACATTCCCGAAGGTCCGGCGTCCACCGGGGACCTTTGTTCGCTCGTAGAGATGGTCACATTGGAGGTGGCCCCAAGTGCAAGGAGCCGTAACATCAGTATCGAACTGGAGAGGCCTGATGGACCGGTCGAGGCTGCTTTGGACCCACCCCTCGCAAGGAAAGCCCTGCATCATCTCCTCAGGTACGTCATACAGACAGCCCCTCTGAGGTCCGAGATAAGGACAGCCTTAAAGAAAGGCCCAGAAAAGACATTGATCGTGATCTTCGGGTTCGGGGAACTTGTGAACGGTCCTGAGATGGCCCGGATCCTGGAGGGGATGACCGAGATCGATACGAACCTGACCAATACGGATTGGGAGAGGCTTTCCCTTCCGTTATGCAGGACCATCATGCAGATACAGGGCGGTGACCTGACGATATTCAACGATGAGAGGGACAGGACGGTATACGTCTTGGAGTTCCAGAACGTCCAGCCATCATAGGGCCAAGGCCGTTCCATAGGTCCGCAGGCACGTGAACGGGCCGAAGGTGACGCCATACCATCAATGATATAAACAACGAGACATATGAAAGAGGGTGAAGGTTCCAGACACCTATGGGTTCAGGACCAGAGCAGGACCCGCATGGGTCCTGGTCCTTGCTATGGTAATTCTTTTGACAGGTATCTCGGCACCGGCGGCAGTTCCAATGGAGGGAAGCCTCGGTTCCCATGAAGGACGGATGGCAGATAGGGGTAGGACGCTCGACTGGCTCATAATGATATACATGGCCGGTGACAACGACCTCGGTAGGGACGGTTACAAGTACGGCAACGCTTTGAAGATGGACATAGAGGAGATGGAATCGAGCCTCCCAGGGTCTGGGACAAAGGTCCTTGCCCTGACCGACCAGGAAGGTCTGGGCAACTCTGCCCTATACGATATTGTCCAGGACAGCGGACCCGGTATAGTCTCCTCAAAAATACCGCTGAGCGAGCTCGATCCTAACTGGACCGACGAGCTGGACATGGCCGATGGTCGTACGCTCACCAGATTCATCGTCCACTGCATGTCCAATTACACAGCGGACAGGAAGGCATTGATCATCTGGGACCACGGTTCGGGCTGGTACATCCAGGGGGCATCCGAGGTCCCCACCTCCTCCAGGGGCTTCGCCCTTGACACAGGCAACGGTTACAGCCAAATGTACCTGGACGACCTGAGGTCCGCACTGCAACAGGCTGAACTGGAGCTTGGGGCGCTCCAGATGGACCTGGTCGCTTTCGACACATGCTTCATGGGAATGGTTGAGGTATTCTATCAGGTCGCACCCTGGTTCGATGTGGGAGTGGGCTCCCCGGACGAAGAGCCCTTTTATGGGTACAATTACACGTTCATCTCATCGCTCACATCCCCGCTTACCTCGGAGGGTCTGGGGTCCGAGATGGTGATGTCTTTCAAGGAGGAATATTCCAACACAACATACAGCTACCCTGCCATAGGTGTCGTCGACCTTAAGGTCCTGAGGGGACCATTCAGAGATAGACTTGACCGGCTTTCCCTGGAACTCAGAGAACGGATGTACTATCTGGAGAAGGTAAGGGGGGGTTTGTTCAACAGCGCGGTCTCAAGGACCGAATCCATAGGGAGCGAGAACCTGGACCTAGGCGATATGTTGAAGGTCCTAGCGCTTTCCGACCTTGGCAAGAACGTTACCTTCGCAGTCCGATCCTGCTCGGACATCTATCCAGAGCTTGTCCTTGATAGATGGACCAAAGAGGACGGGCGGAACCCTCAGGGCACCGGTCTCTGCATATATTTTCCGTACAAAACGCTCCTCTACAAGTCGATCTACGACGGAACGAGCGGTTTCCTGGACCTTACCATGGACACCGGATGGGACGAGCTCATCAGGGAATACCAGAAACCCGTAGAGCGGGTCCACCTAGAACTAGAAGCCGTCAACCTCGACATGGACGGATTGATGGACGACCTTTCCATAAAGGCCCTCGACCCGTTATCAGACCTTGACCCCATACCTGGCGCGTCAGTTTATCTGGACAGTGATTTCAAAGGCAGAACTGACGGACAGGGTCTTTTCCTGGAAAGGGACCTTTCCTCCGGGACCTATCTGGTGGAGGTCTATGACGGTTCGCACGTAGGGATAGGGACGGTAAGGATCATGAACAGGGTCCCTGTGCCCTTGGTCGAACCTGCCGAGCTCTCAACGACCGAGGGTGTTTCACTCCTTCTGGACGCTTCCTCCTCCTACGACCCGGACGGGGACACGCTTCTGTTCCAATGGGACATAAACGCCTCTGATGGATTGGATGATGTGGATTCCACGGAGGTCACGGTGACCTTCCCGGAAAGCGAAGAGGGGGTCTATCCAGTATCGCTTACCGTATCGGATGGCCTTGAAGGGGTCAGTTATGTCCGTAACATCACTGTCCTCAATGGTCCTCCCGTGGCTAGGATAAGGGCACCGTCCGAGGTAGTCGAGGATGAGACATTCAATCTATCCGCCTCAGGCTCTTATGATCATCCGACCGATTTGGGCACCCTTGAGTTCCGCTTCCTAGTTGATGGCATACCACTCATAGAGTGGGTGTTCGAAAAAGACCTTGTCTGGTCCCTACCACTATCTGGCTATTATACATTGACCGTTGAAGTGAGGGACTCATCGGGCGCCATTTCCAACGATTCCTCGGTCATCAGGGTAAGGAACCTGGCCCCAATCCCGGTCATCACCGGTCCCGCAATGGCCGATGAGGACGAACCTCTCAATTTCTCGGCCGCAGGCTCATTGGACACACCCTTTGACCTAAAGGACCTGGCCTATGCCTGGAGATTGGACAATGAGAGCAGGTTCGATAGACTTGGACCGATACTGTCCGTGAACTTCACTACGGCCGGGGAGCATAGGGTCTGGGTTAGGGTCACTGACGATGACCAGGCAGCAGCGGATGCAAGCATGACCGTCCAGGTCAGGAACAGGCATCCTAAGGCTGGACTCAAAACGACCGGTACGGTGATAGAGGATGAACCTGTGGCACTGGATGCCACATCGTCCTGGGACACCCCGAGCGACAGACCGCTCCTTAACTGTTCATGGGACATAACGAACGATGGGACATGGGACCTCTTCGGACCGGTGGTCACTACGGTCTTTTCGGTCCAGGGAGATTACGAAATTTCTCTCAGGGTGATGGACGATGACGGTGCGGTCTCACTTGCACTGGGAAGGGTGAAGGTCCTAAACAGAGCTCCCGCTCCGAACATCAGTCTGCCAGGTACCATCGATGAGGACGAGCAGTTGTCGATCGACATGATAGGACCATGGGACACACAGTCCGACGAGGGGGCCCTTTCATGTGCCTGGTGGGTCGATGGTAAAAGGGTCGGGTCCGAAAGGTCACCTCCTTACATCGTCTTCACGACGGAGGGGGAGCACAAGGTCTCGATCGAGGCTGTGGATGACCAGGGCGCATCCGGAAGGATGGAACAGAAGGTCCTTGTCAGGAACCCTCCGCCGATCGCGGAGATAACGGGCCTACGGAACAAGGTCAAGGAAGGCCAGAAACTGCATCTTTCGGGGTCAGGTTCCAGAGATTCGGTATCGGACCAGGGCAAATTGACCTACCAATGGTTCATAGATGGGAAGTTGCAGGAAGTGAGCGGACCCAATGTCACATTGGGACATTTCAAGGACGGTACGCACATCATCGCTCTCAGGGTTACCGATGATGAGGGTGCATGGAGCGAGGACAATGCATCGATTGAGGTCATTGGAAGGTTCGATATCGGACAGTTCGTGAGGTCCGCGCTCTCCCCTCTGGGACTTATCGTCGGCATAGTCCTTCTATTGGTCGTTCTAGGTTTGGGAACGATCCTGGCTAGACGGGTCAGGGACCTACCGACACCCATTGATGAGGCTCCTGAACAGGAGGAGGGGTTGGTTCAAATAGGTCCTACCGAAGATAAGGGATGTCCTGTTCCTGTTCCCGTACCACAAGGGTCACCACCTCTCTCTGGGAGCGTTGGTCAAACGGAAGATGGGTTCATGACAGGTAGTGTACCTCCGCTCGAGGTCCCGCCCTTCCCTTCGGATGCTTTCGGGATCGATATTCCCCCTCCACCCGATACGGAGGGGTTGGGAATGCCCGACATGTCGATGGATGTTGCCATACCAAACGATATAGTGTCGAAGGTTGATACCTGAAGCGATGGCCCGAACGATGGGTTTTCTTCCCATGATCATGTATGCGGCCTTCCTATCGTCGGTCGTGGTCCTACTAGGTCCCGTAACGATAACGGAAGGGGGTCAGGAACAAGGAATGCGGCCTTTAGTGACGAAGAGGGACGGGCATGTCAGTTTCTCGAACGTTTCAGTGGAGGCCGGTCTCTCTGCCATTAGCGGTAACTTCTTCAGCTGGGGTGATGTCGATGCTGACGGCCACCAGGACCTCCTCATAGACGGAAAGAGGCTCATGAGGAACAAGGGCCCGCCGGATTTCAGGTTCGAGGACATAACTTCATCGGCCATGCTCCAGAGCCGTACCAACTCGGGCGTCTTCGCTGACATCGACAATGACGGATGGCTCGATCTATTCTGCGGAGGAGGGTACCTATCGAGCGACCATCCCACGGTCCCCGATGTGCTCTGGAGGAACACGGGGGGCGGTCGTTTCGAGGACGTGACAGAAGCATACGGGGGATTGTCGGACACGTATCCAACCGCCGCTGGTGGTTGGGCTGACCTCGACAGGAACGGGTTCGTTGACCTCTATATGGTGAACTACGAGAACGGCACTTACCAGGGCTATGCCGACCATCTGTGGTCTAACACGGACGGCAGGTCGTTCGTAAACAGGTCGGACATGGTCCATATGAACGGGACCGTTCCATCGTACCAAGGCCGGGGTGTCTCATGGGGCGATTTTGATAACGATGGTTGGCAGGATGCCTACATCTCCAATTACAGGATAATGAGGAACTACCTGTTCAGGAACGAGAAGGGCCGATCGTTCTCCGAGTCCGCGGAAGAAGAGGGGGTAGAGGGACATGCGAGCACCCATCCCGTTACCAGGGACGGTCCATATTACGGCCATTCCCTAGGCTCTAGCTGGGGTGACCTGGACAACGATGGGGACCTTGACCTATGGGTCACCAACCTTGCCCACAAGGACCCTTGGAGAGGCCCTATCTGTGATGATTCCTACCTTTTCGAGAACCTTCTGTCCGAGCAGGGCTTCGGGTTCAGGGACAGGAGGGAGGGCAGCGGGATAGAGATCAAGACCATCCCGGGGTCGTTGGGAGGCGGGGACGAACTGATGGTATCGAGCTCGCTTGCGGATTATGACAATGACGGTGACCTTGACCTTTTCATACCGCAAATATACGGTGATGTGAGCTATGCATATTCCCTCCTTTACCGGAACGATGGTGGTCTGACGTTCACTGAGGTCGGTCAAGAGGCAGGTGTAAGGGTCTGGAACACCTACGGTTCGGCATGGTGCGATTTCAATGAGGACGGTCGTGTGGACCTCATCACCGGTGGAGGGGTCTGGGGCCAGAACGCTTCATCTGCCGATGGTTACATGGTGCATCTCTTCAGGAACGATGGTGCATCTACAACATCGGAGAACGATTGGCTCGAGGTCTCTCTGGAAGGAAGGAGCTCAAACAGGGCCGCCATAGGGGCCAGGGTCACGGCAAAGGTCGATACCGATGGTGATGGCACCTTTGACCGGTCGGTCCTCCGTGAGGTGCAGGGAGGTCAAGGGGCCCACGGCCAGCAGGACTCAATGGCGCTCCATTTTGGGCTTGGGGAGGTCCGGGGAACGGTGGACCTGGAGGTCAAATGGCCTCTAGGCAGGACCGTTATGTCAAAGGATATCGTAAGGAACTCCGTGATGCATCTGGTCGAACCGGAGGAGGAGGTATCCATATCGATATCGATCGGACGACCGTCGCCAGTCGGAGAAGGGGTATTGGCAGCGCTCAATATAACCAACAGATGCGACCAGGTCTTAAAAGACATCGAACTGTTCGTATCAATGGTAATGGAAAACGGATCGATAGGGGTCGGAACCACCCTTGACGGTGACCTTGCACCGGGGGAGGTCGCCCAGCTCTCCGTGCTCATAGAAGGTGCTGCATGGGAGAAGGGCAGCATCCTGACGGCGGAGGTCACGAGGTCCTTTCCACCGGTGACGTCAGGTTCCCATGGTGAGCTCCCTTTCATACTGCCAACCAATAGACCACCGGTCGCAATCCTCAGCGGTCCGGAAAGGGCCTATTCAGGAGATACCGTAACATTCTCAGGTGCCCTCTCCTACGATCAGGACGGGAGGGTCGCAAGCTATATATTCGATGCCGGGGACGGCTCCCTGGAGGTCGTGAGGGACGTTCCCGACATAAATCATATCTATATTGACGAGGGGAGCTACCTTCCCTCTCTTTCCGTTACCGATGACATGGGATCTCTGAGCGAGGGGCCATCCTTTCACAGGATCACCATAGAGCATAGGACGCTCGAAAGGCCAACGGCCAGAATAGTGCGGGTTTCACCGGAGAGCGCTCTCTTGGGAGATGAGGTCGTCTTCGAGGGCACTGAGAGCTCTCAGAGCGGGTCAAGCATCGCCTCCTATTCATGGGTGTCCTCTCTGGACGGTCCTATCTCTGACGAGCGCTCCTTCTCGACCCGTGCGTTGAGCAGGGGGAACCACACCATCAGCTTCACTGTCACAGATTCGAACGGACTGTCCTCGGAACCGGATATGGCCTTCGTGAGCATAATGGAGATGGGGCCCCCCTCTCTATTCATCGCGATAGAATACCCCTCTGACGGGTCTGTCATCAAGGACGATCTGAAAGCGAGAGGCAGCGCGGGACCGTCCGACATCATAGACCGGGTCGAGGTTCGAACGGATGATGGGACATGGACCAGGACGAGCGACCACCTCCTGCCCGGTTGGAACGTGATCATGGACATAAGGACGCTCGAAGCTGGCAGCCATCGCCTGGAGGCAAGGGCAGGCGGGGGTCCATATCTCTCACCGGTCGTGAACGTAACTTTCATAGTACCTGAAAAGGGCAATGGTTCTGACCGTTCCGGGAACCCAGATGAGAACATCCATCCTACCGACCTTGCTATAGTCATCATCGCATCGATGGTCATAGTGACCCTCCTATCACTCGTCCTGTACCTGTGGAGCAGAGAACGGGCTGGCCGCAAGGGAGGTGCCGGAGACCATGTTGTCGAGACAGCTATTCTCCTCGATGAGGGGCACGATGGGAAAAGGCTTTAAACGGACGATGGCCCTCCATGGTCAGGTAGGTACGGGAACATGGGACTGCTGGCAAAAGGGACCCCCGCATGGTTGTGGGCATCTCCGATCGTCATCGTGACGTCGGCTATGGTCACATATCTGCTCATTGAGGACCTGACTGTCCTCATCGTTCACCTGGTCTTCCTGATCTGCACGATCCCCCTTTTATCGTTCTTCCGGGACCCTGAAAGGGAGATAGGCGAGGGCATAGTCTCCCCTGCCGATGGGAAGGTCCGGAAGATATGGAAGGTCGGAAGCCGGACGGTCATTTCGATATTCATGAACGTTCATAACGTGCACGTCAACAGGGCCCCGATGGAAGGCACTATCAGGAAGATAGAGCATATCAGCGGTGGTTTCGTGCCGGCCTTCGATAAGGGATCCGACAGGAACGAGCGGGTCAAGATGACATTGAGCGGCGGGAGCGGTAACTTCGAGGTGGTCCAGATAGCGGGAACGGTTGCCCGGAGGATAGTACCTTACCGGTCTGTCGGGGACAAGCTCGAAAAAGGGGAAAGGTTCGGTTTGATACGTTTCGGGTCCCGGGTGGACATAGCGTTCGTACTCCCCGGTGGTTACAAGGTCAGGATCAAAGAGGGGGATAAGGTCCTTGCAGGCTCAACGACCCTGGCAGCCCCTCCCAAGAAAAGGGGGCGGTCTGATTGAAGGTCGGAAAGAGGTCACCGAAAGATGGGACCCGTACTCGCAGGCACCGGGGCGGGCTCGGAAAGATAGGGAAGAAGGTCGGAGATGGCCTGAAGGACATAGGGTCGCGAAAGGTCAGGATAAAATGGCCCCAACCCATTAAGAAGCTATTCTCACCGGCCGACATCTTCACCCTCATGAACTTCATATGCGGCGTCTCATCCGTCATGCTCTCCATGGACGGAGGGAACGGTTTCAGGTTGGCCCTGCTCCTCATACTCTTCGGTGTGATATTCGACGGTCTGGACGGACCCGTTGCCAGGAGGTTCGGCCCATCCAGGAAGTTCGGTGTCTGGCTCGACTCCATCGCGGATGCCATGACGTTCTGCATAGCGCCTGCCATGCTCCTCTATGAGATGTTCAATCAGAAAGGGACCGGACCCCTTGGCGTGCTCCAGACAGCAGTGGTGGTCAGCGCCTCCCTATCGATAGCGGTCCTGGGCATACTGAGACTGGCAAGGTTCTCCATCACCCACCACCGGTTCAAGGATTTCATAGGCCTGCCAACGCCCGCAATGGCGATGATCGTTGTAGGGTTCTGTTCCCTCCACTTCTGGTCGGCACCTCAAAGGGCGGATTGGGCGTTCGACCTCCTCACATCCGGCAGGCTTCTGGTCGTACCGCTCATCCTCCTTCTCTTCTCGTTCGCAATGGTATCCGACGTCCTCTATCTCAAGCTGAGAGGGAACCTCTTGGTCGGGACCGGTACCGTTCTTCTCATGATGATGGCCGGCCTCATAGTCGGAGAGAAGGAGCCCAAACTCGGATTGTTCGCCACCATCGTCTTCATCCTCTCGGGCCTGACCTACCTCGTCTCACCAATGTTCAAAGGCCCGAAGAACATCTGGGGGGCATCCAAGAGGCTGAAGGCCGAGGAGCTCAGCAAGGAAATAGCCGCTCTCGAAGGCGAGACCGCACTTGATAGGGAGGGTCCGAATGAGCTCTGAGCATGACCGCGTAAAAGGGCATTTTCACTGCTCGACCTCGGAGAGGGCCTGTTTCGAGGCCGGTATAAAACTCGGCGCTCTCTTCCATCAGTTCATAGGCGTCCCCTTGAGCACATCGAATGCCGGACATATCGAGGGAGCTATGAGGGAAGCTGTCAAGTCCCAGCCATTTGTCGTTCGCGCCGAGGTCCACATCGATAGGGAAATGATGAAGGCGAGCCTTTCCCATTTCGGGTACTGTACTCTCGAGGGCAGGATGATAGATGCGTCGGTATGGGTGGAGATCGAGGGTGTATGTGTGGTCGCACGGTTGAAGCAGATAGATGAGCTCAGATACCCTCTCATGTGGGTCGAGAAGGTCGAAGAGGTGTATTGACCGGGACCGGCAGTCAAGGGCCACCATAGGGGCCCTTTTTAAACCCCGTCACCATCAGATGAACGATAAGTTGCTGGCTACCGGAAGATTTAAGAAAAGGAAAAACCCCCTCCGAATAAAGTTTTATATAAGAGTTAACCTCTTCAATGACTGGGTGAATCTTTTCAGATCCCGTATATAGAGGTGAACGTAATGGCTATTCTAACTACGTCCCTGTTAGGGAACAAGAGAACGCTTGCTCTTGCGGTCGTGCTGGTGATGGGGTTAGTTGCCTTCGCCCCCCTTATGCAACTCATCTGGACCGACGGTCCGGTCGATACCGCTGACGCCGCCTCCCCGCTTGCTCTGAAACCGGGGCAGAGGAAGGGCGACCATTATATCGACACGAGCCCGTCCGAATATATGCTTGCAGAACAAGCAGGCTCTGCTTACTACGGCTCGACCATGGATAAGATTGATTGGAACAAAGACGGCGTCCTTGACCTTATAGTCACCTCACCAGGCAGGAGCGGCGGCAGGTTATACATCTATGACGGGTCCTACCAGGTCAAGTTCCCAAATCTCTTCGAATCAGGGGCCACTGCAAGGTGGACGTTCACAGGCTCAAGCAAGTTCGGGGTCGACTTCTCCTTCGGTGATGTCAACGGCGACGGCTGGCAGGACATGCTCATCATGAGCGATTCATATTCCTCACCTCAAGGTTTCCTCTACTACGGCGGGCCATGGGTCAACAGCATGAGCACCTTCTCCACGGCAAATGCCACGTTCGGATTGCTCAGTTATTGCTATTACGGGGGCTTCTGCACGATCGGTGATATGGATGGGGATGGTTATGGTGACGTCTTTGTAGGGAACGGGGGCTATTATTACGAATATACCTATCCACCAGGCTACAGCTACTGGTACAAATATTACTATGGTGAGGCTCGCTGGTGGTTCGGCAGCACGACACTGAAAGGTCATTATGATTACTACACCTCCGCAGGTGTCCTGTGGCCTCCGAAATCCTTCGAGTACGATTACGGAACATATGGTTACAGCTATCACTATTCCATGTTGGGGAACGGCGGCGCTGCAGCAGGGGACATGAACGGGGACGGACGTGATGAGATAGCAATCGGGAGCCCGTACGATTATCAGAATAACAACTATTACGTAGGTTCTACCATGGTCATCTATCCGAAGTCAACGATAAGGAGCTGGACCGGTGGCACATCCATGCAGAGCAGCCCGCATGTTGATTGGGTCGCTTACACCGGTGCGAACTATTTCGACGCGGTGGGCGGCGATCCCCAGATGGTTGATTACAACGGCGATGGTTTGATGGACCTCACATTCAATACAGGTTGGTACAGCTACGGGACCTATGCGGACAACGGGAAGTACTGCTGGATGATAGACGGTTCCACGACCATTCCAACTGGCTATAAATCCCTTGGGTCCGCATCAAATTATAACAGGCGGTTCTATGCTACGGATGCACAGGGGTTCGGGTCCCATGCCTTCGGTGACTTCGACGGCGACGGAAAAATGGACATAGCCCTTGGGGATAAGAGCCCCGGGACCGTTTATATCCTATTGAACGACCAGTTCGTAGGCAAGTCAGGGTCCATAGAGGTCTCCAAGATATCGGTGTTCACCGTGCATGCACCATCGGGGGCCCAGAGGTTCGCATATCCCTGCGAATACTACAGGTATTACTATTATGCGTACAACAACAAGTTCAGGACCATTTGCCTCTGGAACAGGGACAGTGACGGGCTTGACGATCTGTTCGTGAGCGATCACTATGCGACCTACAAGAGCTATTCCCAGGCAGGTGTGGTCTACGGGATATCGAACTATCCCATGTTCGGCATAGGCCGTTTCGATGCTACCGGGGCCGACCCGCCGAATTCCAAGACGCTCTATGCGGAGCACAGGTCATATGGTTTCAAGGGCTCTGCCTGGAACAAGTGGAACCTGTTCGGAACC
>JALOTP010000007.1 GCA_025457865.1 Thermoplasmatota archaeon
ATGGTATTCCCTTACTGCCATGCCTGCAAAGGGGTCAAGGACCTCTGCGGTCTCGGGAGATGCCCCCTTCTGGATGACATCAGGAAAAGGCTCGCCCCCGTTGACCTGACCGGGAAGACCGTCGAAGGGCCTTCCCCTCCTTCCGTCTTCGTTGGGTCCTACGGGTATCCAAGGATCAGTGTCGGACCCCTTGCCAGCTCTCTTCCGGTTCCCAGACCAGAGAGGCTCGAATCCCCCACGTTCCTCTATTCCAGGGCGCTCGAGGACGTCTATTCCATAAGGGCTTCTCTTATCAGGGGGAGGTATGCCCTGAACGTCAGGACCGCAGCTGACAGGAACATGCCGTCATCGGAGCCCCTCTGGGAGATCGAGAAAGGGCTCCCCTTCAAGGGAAGGAAGGTGTTGTCATCTGTCCAGGAGCTCGCCCTCTCTTCCAGGTCGCTGGATACGGTCATGGAGCTCTCGAAGGTCGACAGGGCCATTAGGGCCCCGCCGTCGCTCGATACGATAACCATGCCCATGGGGCCATCGGTTAAGATAGACGATATAAGCGTCCAGGACGGAGCGAAGGTTCCCAACGCGGTCGAGAGGGCGTCATCGGACACCGACCTACCGGCATCCGAAGCGACCATAGGGTTGTATGATAGCGGCATACCACAGGAACATCTTACCAGGCTCTTCTCGGTGGGATTGCTCGGTGAGGCAAGGAGAAGAAGGCTCGTACCTACGAGATGGACCATCACAGCCGTTGATGACACGCTCTCGATGGCCTTGAAGGAAAGGGTGCTTGAACTGCCTCCTCTTGACAGGTTCCTTCTCTACAGCGGGTCCCACTACGGGAACAACTTCCTGATAGCTTACTATCCGCCCCCGTTCCGTTTCGAGATGATGGAACAGTGGCAGAGAGGCTCTCTATGGGGCGGAGGGAAGACTATCACGGACCATGAAGGGCCAAGGGGAAGGAAGGACTACGCCTCGAACATTACCGGGGGGTACTATGCGGCGAGGCTCCCAGTCGTCGAGCACATGATGGAGAAGGGATTCTGTGCGGGTGCTACAGTCATCAGATGGATAACCGACGAGTATTGGGCCCCGCTGGGGGTCTGGGTGGTGAGGGAGACCGTGAGGAGCTCGCTTGTAGGCCCCCCAATGGAGTTCTCGGACCTGAGGAGCCTGATCGAGGAGCTCGACAGGTCATCGGGTGTAAGTGACTGGAAGGTCCATACCAGGTTCCTGAGGGGGAATATGGATACCACCCTGACGGATTTCATCTGAAAGACCCTTGCGATATACTGTTGATAATGGTCTTTTTTTTTCTTATAGGAATATGATATACCGCAAATATCCCCACAACCTTCAAGACCTGGTCCGTGAAGAATCTCATATGTTAAAGTCGGATTATAGCATGGTCAGATGGAGTAATTAGGACCGTAAAAGCAATGACCCCCCAAAGCATAGAGGTCATTCGGGTAAAGGATGCAAAATATCACTTCAATAGTTGGAAAGTCTGGTCCTGTCGTTGAAGGCGTTACCCCTTACTACTCAAAATACTTCGCCCACGATATCACTCGCCTGGCCCCTGCAGGGAATCTCGACCGAATAACACAATCCTTATTCAACGCCTACGTGGATCTGTCACCTCATCGCACAATGTCCGCCGCTAGCCTCGTCACGGAACTGGATGTTCAGAAAAAGGATGCAATTAAGCAGACTCACCAAGCGACTACCCTTTACGACCGTCCCAAGTTCAAGAAGCCTGGGAAACCGCTTCTATCAAAACGGAAACGCGCTAAAGAGGACGTTTTCAACGCTTCTGATGAAATCCACAAGGCGATGGAGTCATTCATTGAGAGTCTTGAAAAGCAATTAGAGCAATCCACCCTGGTGGAGACGCTTTTTACTATCCGCTGGAGCGTCGTATGATGTCCTCAATCATATTCATCAGCAGCGTTCAGAAGGAGTTCACAAGGGAGCGGCGCGCCCTCAAGGAGTTCATCCTTGGAGACCCATTGCTCAAGCGGTTCTTCGACGTCTTCCTGTTCGAGGACCTCCCCGCATCCGACCGTATTGCTGACGATGTGTATCTTGAAGGCGTCGACCGTTGCGCTATCTACATCGGCCTGTTCGGAAGGGAATATGGTATCGAGAATGCAGATGCTCTCTCCTCCACTGAGCGCGAGTTCGATCGGGCGACCGAGCGTCACAAGACCCGCTTTATGTACATCAAGGGCGACGAAAATGTCGTTAGACACCCGAAGATGGCGGCGCTCATCAGTAAAGCTGGCCCTCAGCTCATTCGGCGGCGGTTTGAAGATGCGTCTGGACTCACAACGGCCGTCTACGCCAGCTTGGTAGACCATCTCGAGGCCACTGGAGGTCTGCGCACCCGTCCATTCGACGCTTCCGCATGCCCTGATGCGACCATCCGGGATATCTCCGAGGAGAATGTGCGCTGGTTCCTCGAACGTGCTCGGAACGAGCGAAAGTTCGCCCTCGATCAGAACACACCCGTTGAACAGGTGCTAACTCACCTTAACCTCCTCGACCGGAGCATACCGACAAACGCGGCCGTCCTCCTCTTCGGGCGGGAGCCACAACGGTTCCTCCTCACGTCCGAGGTCAAGTGCATGCACTTCCATGGAACGACGGTCCAGAAACCGATACCGTCCTACCAGGTGTTCAAGGGCACGCTTTTCACCCTTGTGGATCAAGCCGTGGACTTCGTGATGTCCAAGATCGCCCGGTCCGTTGGAACACGGGCGAACGGCCCCGCTGCACCGGTTACCTACGAGCTTCCCAGGGAAGCCGTCAGCGAGGCTATCGTGAACGCCATCGTCCACCGCGACTACGCTAGCAACGCCAGCGTCCAGGTGATGTTGTTTGCGGACCGGCTTGAGGTATGGAATCCGGGGCAGCTCCCCACGACGCTGACCATCGGGGACCTCCGCAAGCCGCACGCCTCCATCCCCCACAACCCGCTTATCTGTGAACCAATGTTCCTCGCTCGATACGTGGAGAAGGCGGGTAGCGGAATCCTTGATATGATCTCTCTCTGCAAGGATGCCGGACTACGCGACCCTGACTTCCGCCAGGACGGGGGACAGTTCGTACAGACCATCTGGAGACCAAAACCAAAGAGGGTTCGAATCTGGGCGGAGTCAACCCAACCGTCCAAGTCACCGACCAAGTCGGGGACACAGCCAGAGTCACGGCCAGGGTCGCAACCGACCCAGTCAGCGACCCAGTCGACCGACCCAGTCATACGCCTCCTGAGTGTCCTTCTCGAAAAGGAGAGGTCCGCAAGCGAGCTCAGGTTGTCATTGGGGATTAAGCATCGCCCAACGTTCAGGGACAACTATCTGCACCCTGCCATGGCGGCGGGCCTCATCGAATACACCATCCCAGGAAAACATAACAGTCGACTTCAGAAATATCGTCTGACGACTAAGGGCCGAGAATCCTTGCAGAAGGATAGAAAAGATGGAAAAAATTGACATGTCGAATAACATGCTCGAACTCACCTGGGTCTGAAAAGAAAAACACCCACGCGTGAAGCCGCGCATACTCTTCGAGGATTCATCAAGATACTACCACACAATTTAAGCCTTTTACCAACTTCTCAAACCAACCCTTCGTTGTCGGGCCAGAATACCTGGCTTCAGGTACTGTCTTAATGGATGTATGGTATCTTCCATTGTTTTACCAGACATTATAGATCTTGTTCCATCTGTTAGTGAACATACAAAGGATATCGATGTTTATTGTAAAACTCCATCAATTCATTTAAAACCTTGAAAGAAACCACAGGGATTACTATCGACATGTTCAGAAAACCTTATTATCGCTCCACCGTTCTTTCAAAGTCAGAATGGGTGGGACCCACATATGTCACTCCCACATATCATCAAAGGATTCCGGTTCCGCCCGGGTCACGCTTTCATCGCATACCTTCTCCTCACTGCCGTTATTGGTTCCAACGTGATAGAGATGTGGGAATACTACGGGATCATCTTCCTTCTGTTCATATTGACTGGTATAGCGCTGTTGGTGCTCTGCATCACTCGGCGGGATTGGAAGCCCTATTCCCTGATAGCCGTGATAGGACTGGTCCTATGGATGTCCATCTTGTTCGATTCGGCTGGCTATGACATGTACTTCAATGTCATTGAACCACTAGTATATGGACCGCATCCGGACAGGATAGATAGCGATTGGGGATTGACCCTCTACCAATTGATCGGCAAAGGGGCAATGGCCCTCTTCCTCGTCTGCCTGGTCTCAATGTTCGGGAACAAGACTGGAGTGATAGAGAAGGGGACCATGAAAAAGAGCATTCTGTGGGGGACTGTCATGACCGTCCCGCTCCTGGTCCTCTTCCTTGTTCTGGTCCTCACCGGGCTTCAGGACATAATTGTCGAAACGTCCTTCAGAGTGCTCTTCTACGGGGTCATCTTCAGCGTACTTAACGGAACCTTCGAAGAGCTCATCTTTAGAGGTCCCATGCTAACAGCCCTAAGTCAGAGGTACCCTCACGGGCTAGCGGTCTTCCTTCAGGCTTGGTACTTCGGATGGGGCCATTTCCACGGTGTCCCTTCGGGGTTCATTGGTGTGTTCCTAACGATAGTGGGGGGGATCGTCCTGGGTCTTGTGATGCTGCGTTGCAGGAATATAGTTTCGACCATCATCCCTCACATCTTCGCCGACCTGACCTTCGTCTACCTCATAGATATTATGGGATGAGACAGAGTCTGATCTTGTACATCAAAGCGTGTCCAGGTACTCATCTATCCTCTTCAATGCACCCTTGACCTCGTCATAGGGCCTACCGACACCTATCCTGAAGCCTCCCTCCTGGTGGAAGAATGCCCCGGGTATGCACCTGACCTCGAAATCGTTATAGAGCCTCTCGCAGACCTCTATCGAGGACATCTTGTGATCGTACATCAGGAACCCTACGGCGCATCCGTCCGGCTCGGACCATACGACATCGTCCCTCCCCTTCGCCCATGTCGATACGAGCCTCAGCTTCTCCCGTAGGGCCGAAAGCTCCTTGGGCATCACCTTATGTCTGTTCCTCAATATCTCGAGGGCAAGCCTCTCTCCCTGATGGTTGACCATTGGCGTGGTGTATATCTTCAACAGCCTGGCCCTGTCAGCGATCCTCTTGGGCGCCACCATCCACCCGGTCACAAGACCACCAGCACCATAGACCTTGGTCACCGAAGAGGTCACCACTGCGCGTTCATCAAGTTCCACAAGGGATGGGAAGGCGTTCCTAGCTGTACCCCCGTCGTAGTCAATGGCGAAATCCCTGTAGACCTCATCGCAGAACACGGGCACCTTGTACCTTTCAGCGACCCTTGAAATGTCCCTGAGCTCCTCCTCGAAGAGGGCCCTGCCGGCGGGGTTGTTCATGTTCTGGACCACCAGGAGGTCCACACCCTTTGATAGCTTCCTGTCGAGCTCCTTCATATCGAACCTGAAATCAGGGGCCCGCCTCTTGATGGTGTCCACAGCACATCCAAGGGCTCTTGGGATCTCAAGGAGTGGCGTGTAGATGGGCTTCTCTACGAGCACCCTGCTCCCAGGAGAAACGAGCGAGAGATATGTAAGCCAGTTCGCCTCGCTGGTCCCGTTGGTGAGAACTATCCGCGCAGGGTCCACACCGTAAGCTTCACCTAGATGCGCACGCAGCTCAGGGAGCCCCTTGGGGTCCGATGCCCCTACGAAGGACAGGTCAAGGGCATCATCAATGGTCCCTTTCCAGCTCGGTGTAATGTTGCTCTTGGCAAGGTCGAAGCAGGGCGCCGGTCTGTCGTTTATATAATTGACATGCTCGAAGGTGGGGAAGTCGTACATCATGCGGAGGCACCTCCTTTCCGGGGGATGGTGAAAGGGCATGATAAATATATACTGAGACCCCTTCGGAAACAGGGGTGACATGGACCGTAGAGGACCTAGGAAAGGGGGCACAGACTGCGCCGAGATGTTGACCCCATCCCTCAAGAGCACAGCGACCGAGGCTCTGTTCTGGTATGTGCTCATAGCTCTTTCGTTCGTGGTCCTCATCCAATCCTACAGGGAGACCGTTTCCTCCATCTTCTTCTTCGCACTGGTGGAGATGGGCATCACACCGCACATCCTCATCCTGGTGACCTTCCTCGCCCCTCTCCTGGCATATCCCATATCCCGCCTGGCGGGATGGAGGACCTCAGTGATGGTCCTGGGATCGCTCGTCCTACTGACCAGGCTGCCCATGGGGTTCGGATCGGAGCAGCCCATCCATCTTGCCTTCTCGACCATTTCCTTCGGGGCCTCTTCCATGCTGTTACCCCTCCTGTTCGCGCTGCACCGGAGGGAGAGGTGCTTCGACCCGGACCTCTTCTCCTCCCAGGCACTGGCGGGTTCGTTCTCATTATCGCTGCTTTCGATCATCCTCCTATCGATACCCGGGAGAGGGGTCGATATCTCCCTGGTCCCTGGCGCGTGCGGACCGGTCCTATCCCCCGCCATATCCGCGGTCATATGCGGTGGAATGGCCTTCTCTCTCCATATCCTTAGGAACGGACACCTGCTTGACAGGTCCCGTGATGGGGCAGGCAGCCCCGGTGATACGGTACGAGGGGGGGCAGCGGACTCCTGGGCCCCCGGTATAGGGCTCGGGGCAGCCCTGTTCATATCCTCCACGGTCATAGCCCAACCCATCCAAACAGCGGCCTGGCTCGGGACCGACCATTCAATGACCGCAACGTTCAGTGTGGTCACCATCTCGCTCTTTGTCCTCTCACTTCTGTCCGGACCCTGGTGGCTGACAGCCCTCAGAAGGACCCTGGCCCATCCTAAATATTCCATAGGGGCCAACCTCGTCCTTGTGCTCGCAGCGGTCAATATCTTCGTCCTGGGCGTCCCGCTGCAAACAGCCCCGGCCGTCATAACTTGGATCATGCTGGTCGATGTCTGGGTCATATTCGACGCCTTGACGGACAACGCCCCCTTCTCCGGGTCAGATGACGAAAGGCCCCAGACCGAAAGAGGTTCCGACCCAAAGAGATTCATCTGGAACCGGACGATGGACCGGAGGTCCCCCTTGGTGTTCACGGTCCAGATGGTCTTCTCTAGTTCGGTCCTTGTGTTCCTTACGGTCCTCCTCTCCATTGCCGATCAGTGGTCCTTCGTCCCGTTCGGGGAACTGCTGAAGGACACGGTCCCCGAGGTCCATATAGCATCTTTCATCATGCTCGGGATATCCGGTTTCATGTGCTCGAAGGCCGCAATACTCGAACCAGCCTCTGTTTTCCCTCCACCCCTCGAGAGGAAAAAGGGGTCACCGACGATAGATGCTGGACGCGGCGCAGGACATTTGAGGGCCAGAGGAGCCGTCTCCTCCAGACTCCGGTCCCAATGGCTGATGTTCGGTGCGGCGGCAACGGTGCTGATGCTCCTGTCCATGGGTTCCGGTCTCGTAATACGCTCCGACGGGCCATCGACCAGCAAGCTCGTCGATACGGCTAACATCAGGGTCGCTTCATACAATGTCCACCATGGCTTCTGCAATGACGGCAGGGTCGATCCGACCCCGCACCTGGAGGTCCTCAGGGACATTGATGCCGATATCATATTCCTCCAGGAGAGCCGGTCCCTCCTCCCCGCCGAGGGCGGTTTCGATCCCGCCCTCTATCTCGCTGGGAGATTGGGTATGCATCTCGTCCGTGGGGGGGGCCCCGAGCTGGGCGATGAGGGGCTGGCGGTCCTTTCCAAGTTCATGCTCAGGGAACTTACTGTCATGAAGATGCCTTATACCGATGTACCGCGAACGGCGCTGGTCGTTAGGGCGGACCTTGGGGATAGGGAGCTTTGGCTGATGAACGTACACATGGGCCTTGAGGCACCCGAGAGGGCAGAGCAGATAGAATGGATCGCAGTGAGGACCACCACCATAGCTTCAGAGAGATGGCCGGGCCTTCCTTTCATAATAGGTGGCGACCTGAACACGGAACCCGATGATCCGATGATGGGAAGATTGAACTCGACGGTCCTTGGCGATGGCAGATGGAACACATCGACCCCAAGCCTCGGGCTGAGGAGCGCCTGGCACTCTGTCCCCCCCACCTCTCGTAACAGAGTGCTTGACCATCATACGTTCCCATCATCGGCCTACGACCTTCCCAAGGAGCATATAGATTACATCCTGCTGTCACAAGGCCTGGAACCTTTCGATTCTTGGATAGGCGATGGGGCAGAGGCCTCGGACCACAGACCCATCTGGGCCGATATAAGGGTGCTTTGAATGATGCGGACAGCATCTCTTTGCGGGGTGTGATGGTATGAACGGCATAAAGGAAATGGACACGGCCATAGAGGATATGAAGGGAGAGATGACAGCCTTCGCAAGGGAGGTCCTATCGCTCCCGGCCATCGCCCCCGAGTCAGGCGGGACCGGAGAGCTGGAGAAGGCCTCAAGGATTCTAGAACTTATCTCGGACTGGGGTTTCGACTCTGTGGAGCGTTACGATGCCCCTGACGACAGGGTCCCTTCGGGAATAAGGCCGAACATCGTCCTCAGGATCAAGGGAAAGGACCCATCCCTCCCTAAGCTCTGGACCTTCGTCCATATGGATGTCGTCCCCCCCGGTGACTTGAAAAAATGGACCGGTGATCCCTGGACCCTGAGAGTGGATGGGGACCGGCTTATTGCACGAGGGATAGAGGACAACGGTCAGGCCCTTGTCAGCTCGTTGTTCGCCGCTAGGACGGTCCTAAAGGGCAAGGTGAGGCCGGAACGGGATATCTGCATCTGTCTCGTTTCGGACGAGGAGGTCGGTTCAGCCAAGGGCATGGTCTTCCTCGTGAACGAGCACAGGGGCCTCTTCTCGGAAAGGGACCTCTTCATCGTCCCCGATGCGGGAGAGCCCGATGGCTCACTGATAGAGGTATCCGAGAAGTCCATAGCTTGGATCAAGGTAAGTACCTACGGTAAACAGGTCCATGCATCCATCCCCAACAAGGGCATTAATGCTAACCTTGCGGCAATGAGGTTCCTTGTCACCATGCACGATGAGCTGAAGGAACGTTACCCTCTGAAGGACGAACTCTTCGATCATCCGTTCTCTTCATTCGTACCCACAAAGAGGGAACCGAACGTTCCGAACGTCAACACCATCCCGGGGGAGGATGTGAGCTATTTCGATTCCAGGATACTTCCCCAGTACGATCCCGACGAGGTATTCTCTTACCTTAGATCGAGGGCTGACGATTTCGAGAGGGAGCAGGGGGTGAGGATAGAGCTTGAGAAGCTCCAGTTCGAAAGGGCGGCCCCGCCGACCCCGCCGGACCACCCCGTGGTCGGAATGCTCAAGAAGGCGGCCAAAGAGGTCTACGGCGTCGATGCGACGGCCAGGGGGATCGGTGGCGGGACCTGTGCAGGCATATTGAGACGAGCGGGGTTCCCCGCCGCCGTCTGGTCGAGGATAGAGGAAACGGCCCATATGCCCGACGAGACGGCGCTCCTAAGCAATTACCTTGGGGACTGCCGGGTCTTCCTTAGGTTGTTCCTCAGCTGAGCCGGGGTATAAGGACCTCCCTGAGCCCGACATCCGCCTCTACCAGATCGAGAGAGGAAAAAGCATTGACATCGAACCATCCAACCTCACCCCCTTCCAGCGCTTGGGGCTCTCCCTCAAGGATGATGCAATCGAAGAAGAGTATGACCACATGACGTTCGTTCCCTTCCCTGGAATAGACATGGGATGCCAGGTGGACAAAGGGGCCTACCTCTGCCCTGATCCCCAACTCCTCCTTCAGCTCCCTCATGAGCGATCCCTGCGGGGATTCTCCGAAATCCACCTTTCCACCCGGGAACTCCCATTTGAGAGGTTCGAACCGTGAATCCGCCACCCTCCTGTCAAGAAGCACCCTGCCTTCCCTGATGATGACGCCGGCGGTGACGAGCAGCGGACGGTCTTCCATGGCCCTGTCAGGCACCAGGACGCTCATAATGATTGCCGCCCTATACCGGTCCTGATCCCATTGATGCCAACTTCGAAGCCATAGTGATGTCCTTGTCGTACCTGATATCGACCTTTAGGGACAGGGATATCCTTTGAGCGCCCTCGTCCCGGACCGCTTCAACGGCCTTGCTGGCCGCTTCGAACAACCCTTCCAGGTCCGGGGATTCTACTACGGTCCCCATAGTGGTGACCTGGTAACATAGACCCGTGGCTTTGACAGCCTGGATGGCCTTTTTCACATACCTTGAAAGGGACGGACCCTTGTCCATAGGCGAAACTATTAAGAAACCGATGTACATATTCGACCCCGGGCCGGAAATGGGATGGCACACATAAAAAGGGTTTTATAAGGTTCGCTTATAACACCTGAAATATCCCCCACACGCAAGCTGGTGAGTTGAACATGGAGAAAGTGGTCGAAAAGGGCAGCTTCAAGATATCCGCGGAGATACTCCAGAAGAACGCAGCGAAGGCCTCCATCAGGGACCTGAACGCGGAGTTCCAGCAGATGGGCGGCAAGGTCATTCACAAGACATCGAAGAAGGGGGATAACTACCAGCTATCCCACCAGGACGAGGCATATCTCGAGCAGTTCAGGGTCCGCCTGTTCAAGGAGCTGGGGCTCATCGATGATAAGGCATCGCCGGAGAAAGGGAAGAAAAAGGGAACGGACCACCCCCAGGTCGAGGAAGCTCCCCTTCCCCAGGAAACTCCGAAGGCCCCCCCTCCTCGCTATGGCGATAAGTACCCCATGAGGAGGGGATGGAACGTGAGGAGCCCTGCGGAGTTCAAGCAGGGCAAGTTCACCAAGGAGGATGTCCTTCAAGCGGAAGGGACCCCTCCAGAAAGGGAAGGGACCGATGGTCCGGTCCCTGGACCAGGGACGGATGTGATTAGAGATGGTCCTCCCTCAGGGCCCAGAGGTCAGAGGCTGCGTGGTCCACCAAGGGAGGACAATAAGGGGGAACGTGTGAGCTACCACAAACCGGGTCCTGGGAAGACCTATGTAGAAAGGCCCGAAACTCCGCCGGTCCGGTCCTCCAATGAGTGGAGGCCCGAACCCAGAGAGGACACGGACTTCGAGGACGAGAACGATACCATCGGGGCAAAATCCTTCGATGACAGGTGGGGCGACACCACAGATTACCTGGAGATCATCGAAGAGGCGCTGAATGCGGGAGCGGTGGATGATGGGGATATAATCAGGTTCGCTTACCAGAAGAAGGCACCTGAGGATAGGATCAAGAGGCTCAAGAAGCTGCTCTGGGACAGCAGGTGCACAGGGGCAAGGACCAACTGTCCCCACAACAAGAAGAAGTTCAGGTTCGAGGAGCTCATGAAGGTATGCTCCGGAGAAGTGGAGGGCTGGGACAATATAGACTCCCCCTTCATTCGGTTCCTGGGACAATGGGAGAAGAACGTGGAGAAGATGTACGGACCGTTCCAGAACCGAACGATCGATGTCGAGGGCAAGATCAGTTCCTTCAAACCCGTTTACAGGAAAGGCCATGAGCATCTCAAGCTCCTTATCTATGACACCCTTGTCAAGGATGTCGAGAAGGGGGGGGCCTCCAAGGTGACAAGGAAGTTCTGGGTCAGGATAGATTTCACGGATTGGAACCGGTTCACGGGCTCGAACAAGGTCCATGTCGAAGACATCGTCAAGCTCAGGGGAAAATGTATTCTCGACAGTTATTTCCATGATCATTGGATAGTAGAGGTTACCTCTCTGGAGGTCCTCAAAGAGGGCGATGGCGAGGTCATATCCGCCCCTATGGTCTGAGGGGGTCATCCCTCCAATCCCAATGTTGCCATGTGGGTCGTACCCATCATCATATGGGTGACTGAGATCACGAAGCTTCCCTCCGATAGGACCAAGGTTGACCCCCCCTCGGTGGTCATCACCGTCAAAGGCTGAGGTGCCATCCGTCTCTCCGCCCTGCCACTAATGACATAACGGATCAGATAGCTCTCGGAGGACCTTGGGTCTGCCATACCGCCCACTTCTATCCTCTCAATATCGCAGCTCCCCCACCCCTTGAGCTCGATGCTCACCTCTACCCTGCTGCCAACACCGCCTGACATGACATCCTGGACCGAGGAGACCAGTTCGAAAAGCTCTGAGTCCAGCGCCCCTTCCGTTATTGTTGCGGATAGGTCCCCATAAGCGCTCCAGAAAACAGGGACCACCAAAGAGGTAAGGACCGCAGCTATCAGGAGCCTTACCGGTATATCGGAGACTCCCTCACGGTCAACGCACACACACCTCATCGATGCAGGAACGTGCTCCAAATATTTAACGATGGATGGGTGCGAAACCGCCTTCTACCAGCTGGGATGACCCAAGGACAGGGTCCGCCGGGCCAAGGCCGCTTTCTGTCATAAGGGTCGTTAGCGGTTCCGCCTGTTCGCTGGGGTTACCCTCCTCCTTCCGTATGATGAAACCCCTGACCGAACTCACAGCGTCTTCGACCGGATAGAACCCTATATGGGTATCCGCACGTCCTCCCATAAGCGCGGCAGTAAGCTTTCTCATCCTTTCAACGGTGGTTCCCCTGCCGACACCTATTAGGACCAGCACTGTACCGGCCCGAATCGGATGTAGGGGCGGGACCTTATCCAAGTCATCCGCTATGAAGTGTTGGACATAGTGGACCCCGCCCTCCTTCCTTAAAGCCTGGAGCGCGGATATGTCCATGGGCAGCGGTGCATCGCCCGAGAACACGGCCAAGAGCGCCCCAAGGAACGATATGAGCTTGTCCTCCGTCCATACCACTTCGGACGTATCGTGACCTTCATCTCCGGACCCCAATGAAACCAGGCAACCGGGTCTTAGGGGGCCGTCGAGCATCACCTTGGTAATATGGGTGGTATCCGTTATGCTCTGCTCCATACTACCTCTCATTAGGACCGAGAACGATGGTCGGTCGGTCCTGATAAGAAGACCCCCGATCTCCGCAGACCCCGCAAGGCCTGTGGCCCCACCGGAGGATGAGAGGAGTATGACCGGGGACCTTGACAGGAATACTGTTGCAATGTCCTCCATTTCCTTACGAAAGCATGCCCTGGCCATGTTGAGATTGCCACCGCACCCCTCCCCCCCCACCAAATCGCCACCAACTATCCTGACATTATCTGTTTCGATCCTTTCCTTGCTCCTCCTGTCCGTATCGAGGATCAGAAGGTCAGAGGATGGGACCCCAACCAGTCGGGAGGCGATCTCTACCCCTAAACCCCCAATGCAGATAAGGATAGGTCCTCCCTTTCCCCCGTTA
This sequence comes from Thermoplasmatota archaeon, assembly GCA_025457865.1. Taxonomy (GTDB): domain Archaea; phylum Thermoplasmatota; class Penumbrarchaeia; order Penumbrarchaeales; family Penumbrarchaeaceae; genus JALOTP01. Next base: position 13,283 of record JALOTP010000007.1, read on the forward strand.
ACTTCGAACGTCCCCATTCACCAATGGAACGCTTCGGGTCCATTATAGGTTTTCCCTCAGGCCAGTAGGGATGAGACCTCTGTTGAGAGGATTTCGATATCGGTCACACCCACATGGGTCTTTGCGACCTTGCCGTTCTGGTCCAGGATATAAAGTGTGGGGATGGACCCTGCCGGGAAAGCCTCGTTGAAGGCCTGATTGGAGGCTGCGAATGGCCAGTCAGCGTTCTCGTCCGTCTTGAAACCCCTCAATAGCGTTGCGCTCTCCGAAAGATCTACACCGACGGATACGATCTCGACCCTGGAGGGGGAGAAGGTCTTACGGAGCTCCCTCAGTTCCTCCATCTGCAGCTTGCAAGGGCCGCACCAGGTAGCCATCATGTCCAGGACGACGACCCTGCCCTTGAGTTCGCTGAGCTTGAAAGTCCCACCCTCTATGTTCTCCAAGGGTATGGAGAGCGGTCCGGTCTGGACCCCGGTCCCAGGGTCGTTCTGAACGTTATCATCATCGACGGTCCCGTCCGCTCCGTCCGATCCGTGGTTCGAAAGATAGAGATATGCTGAACCCCCGACAATTAGGATCACGACAGCTATTACGGCGAGTGGCAGGAGCGCGGCCCTCTCCTTCTGGACATCGGCTCCATTCCCTGCCATGCGGGATGTTCGCTTCCTCTGCCTGGCCTTTCTCTTGTAGGAACTGCCCATGTGATCAGATAATTGAGGGTGGATATAACGGATTAGGCGATAATGTCAGGGTCCGGTCCGTTGGCGGGAATTCTCCTATTGTTCAATTCCTTAGGGTCCAGTGGATGTTCACTATCACGGTGTCTCGTGTTCGGACACTGACGCCCATTATGGCCATCAACGCTCCATCAAGCTCTATCAACCTCGGATATCTCTGTTCCATTATCTCCCTGATGGTCTTTATGATGGTGACCTTCGAGTGCTCCTTCCTCGGATTATTGATATCTATATCGACCTGACGGTCTATGAACTCTGGGTTGTCAAGTTCACGGAATATCCCTATGTTCTGAAAGATGATCTTACCAGCCCCGTTATTCTTAAATGAGAAAATATCACATTTTTCTGTAATACCATCAATTAACATCAGATCGATATTTGTCATTTGAAAAGCTCCTGGGCATGATAGGGTGGTTGAGGTTATTAAGTTTCAGGTAGTTCGTCAAAGGACCCTTCTGAACCACCTTTCCAGTATGCTTTGGGGGAGCCTTATCATAGTCGGCCTCCCGTGTGCACAGTGGAGGGGGACCTCGCATTCGAGCAGGGTCCTTATAAGGTCCTCCATCTCACGGAGAGAGAGGCCATGATGGGCCTTGATGGCGCCCCTGCAGGCGGTGAGGGCTATTATCTTCTCTTTCAAAGGCAGCTCCGGCATGAACGAAGGGTCTGGTGGTGAACATCCCTCATGCACCTCGACCCCGGAGAGCAGGTCCCTTATCACCTCATGACCCTCCATCCTGCCCATGAACCTGGGCAGACCTCTGACCACTATGGAGGATGGTCCGAAATCCTCGAAGAGGAAACCCAGCTCCTTGAGGGCGGACCCCATGACCCCCAGGTTATCGATGGAGGTCTGGTCCAGCTCTATATGGACAGGGTCCAGGAGCTCCTGTGTGGATACCTTCCCGGTGATGTAGCGCTTTTTCAGCTCCTCGAGCCGGACCCTCTCATGGGCAGCATGTTGGTCCACCATCAGGAGGTCCGATCCCAGTTCGCACAGGATATACGAACGGTCCAGCTGACCTATGATCCTCAAAGGATGGGCGGATGCGTCCTCGGGGAGGGCCGGCGGTAGGCTTTCAGGGCCTTCCATGGACGGCACCTCATCGAATTCCGACCGGGTGCGCTCCATTTCCCGTAAAGCAACTGGGAGCTCGGACTGTCCGGGTCCGGATGATATTACCTTGACCATGGCTGGAGGCGGGGGCGGCCTCTCGATTCGGTCTGCAGCTCCTTCCTCTACCGTTCCTTCCTGTTTTGGGAAGGCGGCCTTCCTAGAGAATACTATGTCGGACACCGCCGTCTCAACGGCAAGTAGGACAGCCCTCTCCTCGGAGAACTTGACTAGCTCCTTGGCGGGATGGACGTTAACGTCCAAACATTCCGAGGGTGGGACCAGATCCATGACCACCAACGGATACCTGCCCTTCATGAGCCTGGAGCCATAGCCCCGCCTGAGGGCATCTACTATGTTCCTGTTCCGGACGACCCTGCCCCTTACGGATACCGTAATCCCGGCCGACGTTGACCTTGACTCCCACGGGAGCGATATCAGTCCCGTGACACGGACGCTGCCATAGCTTCTGTCGGGAAGCTCAAGGAGGGCCCTTGCCACCTTCGGTCCAAGGACCGCAGCGGCCCTGTCCCTCAGGTCCGTGCAGGGAGGGGATTCGAACCTCAGCTGGTCATCGACGTAGGCCCTGAACCCGACATCAGGTCTGGAGAGCATCGCCCTGCTGACAACATCCATGCACCTGGACCGTTCCGTTTGTACGCTCTTTAGGAACTTTTTCCTGGCTGGAACGTTCGCGAACAGGTCCGACACGGTGATGGTGGTCCCTTCCGGACAGCCCACCTCCTCCAGGACCGCTATCCTTCCGAAGGAGAGGATGATCCGAGTCCCTCCGCTTTCGACAGAACCCCTCTCCCTTGTGACCATCTCAACGCTCGAGATTGCTGATATGGAAGCGAGCGCTTCACCCCTGAAGCCAAGTGTCCCTATGGTGGAGAGGTCCTCTATGGAAGAGAGTTTGGAGGTCGAGTGCCTTAGGAACGCCACCTCCGCATCCTCACGCGACATCCCGCAACCGTCGTCCGATACCATTATGCGTCCTATGCCCCCCCCATCGAGCCGGACCGCAATGTTCTTCGCGCGGGCATCCAGGGAGTTCTCCAAGAGCTCCTTGACGACGGAGGCCGGGGACTCCACCGCCTCACCCGCAGCTATCTTGCGGACCGTGCTGTCATCTAGGACCCTGATCCTGCGAACCATTCGGGACTTGAACACCGGGACAAATATTAAGGGTTTCCAGTTGCTAGGGTCCATAGGTAGAGCGACTTGACCGGCGGTGAAGGCAGAGCGACCAATGACCATCTGGAAGATGGGATAGAGGGTATGGAGGTCCTATCCCGCGATGTCACCAGGCACCTAAGGAAGAGGGGGATCAGACAGGCGACCGACCCACAGAGGCTCGCCATGGGCCCTATCCTCGAAGGGAAGGATGTGCTCTTGATCGCCCCTACAGGCTACGGGAAGACGGAAGCGACCTTCGGTCCGCTCCTGCAGAGACTCGTAGAGGAACGGAGCGAGGCCATCGGCCTGATCTACATCGCACCTCTTCGGGCACTTAACAGGGACATCCTGGAAAGGATGAGCAACTGGTGCGAGGACCTGGACCTCACCATCTCCGTGAGGCATTCCGATACCGAACGGTCGGAGAGGACCAGACAGGCAAGGAAGCCACCAGATGTCCTTGTGACCACACCCGAGACGCTCCAGATCATGTTCACCGGTTCCCGCTTGAGAGAGGGATTGAAGAACGTTAGGAGCATTATCGTCGACGAGGTCCATGAGCTCTATGGTGAAGAGAGAGGGGCGCAGTTGGAGCTCGCCCTTGCAAGATTGGACCATCTTGCGGGCAGAAAGGTGCAGAGGATAGGTCTATCCGCCACCGTCTGGAGCGCCAAGGATGTCGCATCCTATTTGGGCGGACCTACGAGAAAGGTCGAGATAATCAGGGGGGATTGGAAGAAGCGCTTCTCCTTCGAGGTGGATTCTCCCGAGGTCATGCCCGAGGACAAGGAGACCTCAAAGGCAATAGGCTGCTCGCCAAAGGTTGCCTCCGTCATAAGGAGGATAACGGAACTTTCCGCCATGAGCGGTTCAGTATTGCTCTTTGCAAACTCAAGGGATATGGCCGAGGCCCTTTCGGCCAGGCTTCGGCTCTTCGACCCAGCCCTCAAACTGGGGGTCCATCATGGTTCGTTATCGAGGGAGGCCAGGATGGAGACCGAGAGGGAGTTCAAGGAAGGGAAGCTCAAGGTCCTTGTGTGCACATCTTCGATGGAGCTGGGAATGGACATAGGGAAGGTGGACCTGGTCATCCAGTTCAAATCCCCCAAAGAGGTCTCCAGGCTCCTCCAGAGGGCTGGCAGGGCTGGCCATAGGGTCGAGGAGGTCTCCAGGTGCGTCGTCCTTGCCACAGGGTCCGACGATGTGCTGGAGTCGGCTGTCATTGCGCATCTTGCCATCAAGGGGCGATTGGAGAGGAGGGGCTCAAGGAAGATGATGCTCGGGGTGCTCGCCAATCAGGCCCTGTCCATGGCCTCTTCGGAGAAGAGCTATCACCTCTCCGACCTTCTTGCGATGGCAAGGTCGACCCACACGTTCCAGGACCTCACCGAGGAGGGACTGATGAGGGTGATCAGGTTCCTGAACGATTCAATGGTCCTCTACTTCGATGAAGGAACGGGGGACATTAAGGGAGGTCGGAGGGCACGGGAGTACTTCTACGACAATATCTCCATGCTCCCGGAGGAGAGGGTGATGGAGATCAAGGACCTCTCCACCAGGAAGGTCATAGGGACACTGGATATGGATTTTGTGCTGTCCAACCTGGAACCCTATTCAAGGTTCATAGTCAGGGGACAGCCTTGGAGGGTGGTCGATATCACAGATGACGAGGTCGTGGTCGAACCGGTCAGCGACCTCGGCCCCGTCCCCGCATGGTCAGGTTCCGACATCCCTGTGCCTTGGGAAGTGGCCAGGGAGGTCGCCAGGGTAAGGAAGGAGCTCGTCCGGTGGCTGAAGGAAGAGAGCGGTAGGCCCGGGGTCTTCAGGGACCTGCCCATGACATCGGAGGCGAAGAGGACGGTAATCTCATCTTTCAAGGAACAATTGGAGGAAGGGTTCGGAACACCCGACACCGATACGATAACGCTCGAGATCGGACAGGAGGGCGCTATCATGGGGGTATGCGGCGGCACGAAGGTCAATGAGACCCTGGGAAGGGTGCTTTCCTCACTGATATCTGCCAAGCACGGAGGGGTCATCGTAGTTGACAAGGACCCTTACAGGGTAATGATGATGGGTGACCTCCGTTTGAAGGCGGCGGACCTGAGATGGGCCCTGGACAATGCTCCAGTGAACGAGCTGGACAGGATGGTACCCATCCTTCTTCGTAACTCACCTCTTCTACGCTGGCAGATGATGCACGTCGCTAGGAAGTTCGGGGTGCTGGGCAAGGTCGAGGACCCTAAAAGGTTCCCCTTAAAGAGGCTCCTTGCACGTTTCAGGGACACCATGATCATGGAGGATGCGATGGCCAGGGTCATGGAGGAGAGGCTTGATATGGAGAACACATCCAGGGTCCTGTCGTCAATCAGGGACGGAAAGGTCCAGCTCATCGTCCAGAAGATATCGCCGCTTTCTATGGAAGGGTCCCTGGCCCGCTCCGAGTTCATGACACCGGAAACCGCCAGGAGCGAGGTGCTGACGGCCGTCAAGGAAAGGTTGATGACCTCTGCCGTCAAGCTCACCTGCATGAGCTGCGGCTCGAGCATGAGAGCCACTGCTGAAAGGGCAAGGACCATTACAGGCTGCCACCGCTGCGGTTCAAGGATGTTAGCCCCGCTACCTCCAGGGGACATGAGAACGATAGGTGCGGTGGAGGAGGGGCTGGTTAAGAAGAAGAAGCTCACAGGGGACGACAAGAAGCGCCTTGAGGCCGCTGTGATGGCCGCACATCTCTTCCAGCAGTACGGCTACAAAGCTGTCCTCTGTATGGCGGGGAGGGGAGTGGGGCCCAAGACAGCGGGAAGGATACTCTCCATGAACTACGAGGACGATGACGACCTTGTAAGGAGGGTGTTCGGGGAGGAAATAAGGTATGCCAGGACCAGAAGGTTCTGGGATTGAACGATCACTGGGTCGGCCCGACCAATAATTATGTGAAAAAACATAAAATACATAAATGACATATTCCTATGGGTGGTCACATGCCATCAATGACCCTAGCCATCCCAGAGGACCTCCACCAGCTGATAAGGAAGCACAATGAGATCAGATGGAGCGAGATCGCCAGACGGGCCATGTGGGAATATGCCAATAGGCTTAACCTGATGGATGATATGCTGAAGGATAGCAAATTGACCGAAGAGGATGCAACAAGGATCGCAAATAAGGTCAAGAAGGGCATACATAAGCACCACATGAGGAAACTGGATGAAGCTAGTGATCGACACTAACATCGTAATATCAGCATTGATACGGGATTCTACAACAAGAAGATTGATAATGTATCCTGGATTGGACCTAATATCTCCGGAATATCTGCATATGGAATTGAAGAAGTATGACACTGAACTTATTGAGCTGACCGGACTTGACCCAAGAATATATAATATAGTAAAGAACGAGATATTATCAAAAATAACTACCGTTCCTTATTCGGAGTATGGTCACAATTTCGAAGATGCCTTGGAGATCATGAAAGAAATCGATGAAGATGATTCCTCTTTCATCGCAGTTGCGCTCTCACTTGCCGTTGATGGGATATGGAGCAATGATAAGGGTCTTCAGAGACAGCAAATGGTCAAGGTCTGGACAACAAAAGATCTAATAGTCATCATAGAGGGAAAATGAGAAAAATGCGAATAGGACCTAGACTAATGTATTAATCCCCGGACCTATTTGGGACCGTCGGATGGTTACATCCATGAAGGATGAGAAACGGTTGACGAAGATAGGTATCATATCCATTTTGCCAGGCATAGCTTTGATATCCATTGGGATCGTCCTGACCTTCATCTACCTCTTCACATCACATGCAATAATGCAAAATAATATAGATAACATTAAATTATCATATACCGTGACCGAATCGGAACATGAGTTCGATCTGACATTGGAAAAGGGGGAGTACAAGATCTGGTATTGGGAGGATGAATACCTGGGAGAGGTGTCGATATTCATCAATGGGACCTGTATCGAGAAGAACCTGACCCAAGATCTTAAAAATGATACTGCAAAAAGGTACAATGAGGAGGAGTTACGCTTTTGTTTATGTTCTTTCATTACCACTGAAAGATCTGCTGTCCACATTGAAAAAACAGGAGATGGAGGATTCACTTTATCAGGGTCAGACAGTAGACAAATTGATCATGCTCTATCCAATATCGGTTTAGCAATGGTGGTCTCTGGATTGTTATTGACCTTTCCTGGGCTTATCATCATGTTCTATTTGAACAGGAACGATGCAAGAGCCTTGAGCATGATGAGAAAACGGGAGAGGGAGGAACTGAAAAAGGTCAGGTTCGACATCAAGAACCCAAAACAGGTCGCAGGCGCGCTCCTGATATTCGTCCTCGGTCCAGTTTCCATAGCATTCTCCCTAGCCTTTCCGTTCTATTTCGAGTTCGACTGGTATGGCTTTCTCAAATTGCCTTTGATAATCTTCGGAGTTGTATCTTTCATCATAGGCTACCAAATGTTCTACAACAAACAAATGCTCGGTCCAGGCGGTCAGCTTTCCTTCAGGAGAGCACCCGTCGACCCATCTAAGAGCGTTCCATTCTATCAATGCCACATCTGCCAGAGGTTCAACAAGCTCGGGATCGGGGAAGTACCTAAGGACCTGACCTGTGAGAGATGCGGTACTCAACTTTACCGTGAGGGTCAGAAAGTGAGCAATGAGAACTTTGTGATGATAGCATGCCCCCTATGCAGGAGCATCATTGTCTTTCCGGCAAGGTCTGGAGAGATCAATTGCCCTAACTGCGGGATTTCGTTATCGATAAAGGTCAAGGAAAAAGATGACCAGGGGCACTGATATCGATGTCAAGCTCCTCATATCCTATTAAGAATACTGGATGACCAGAAGGGCTTGATTTATATCCTACCTTGAGGTTGGGCGGCGGATGTCCGCTGTCCTAGGTGAGCTGGCAGCACTGGCAACCTCGGTGCTCTGGTCCACTTCCTCCACCCTCTTCACGCTGGGCAGCAGGAGGCAGACCCCGCAGATAGTTAACAGGGTCAGGCTCGTCGGAGCTGTCATCCTCTTGGGACTGTCGCATCTCATCTTTCTCGGGTATCTCATCCCCAGGGAAACTACCTTCATTTGGCTCCTTCTGGGACTTTCCGGAATCATAGGGCTTGCCCTAGGGGATGCTTTCCTTTTCTGGTCCTACATCAAGATGGGGCCCCGCGTATCCATGCTCCTCATGTCCCTTGCGCCGATAATCACGACCTCGGCAGCTTGGGTCCTCTTCGATGAGAGATTGTCCCTGCTGAAGGTCGTCGCCATCATAGTCACCCTCTCCGGGGTCGCCTGGGTAATCCTTGATAAGGGAGAGAACCACGCCCATTTCAAGATCACGGCATTCGGGGTCCTGCTGGGGCTCGGGGCGATGCTCGGGCAGGCCATCCAGCTCCTGATGGCCGGCTATGCCATGGACCACATGAACAGCTCGAACCCTCCTCTTGCGGCGACCTTCATCAGGATACTCTGGGGAGCGAGCGCCGTATGGTTCGCGACGCTCGTGCTGGGAAGGACCGGAAAGACCGTTAGGGCCTTGAAGGACCGGAAGTTCGTAGGGTTCATTGCCCTGGCAACGGTGTTCGGGCCGTTCCTCGGGATATGGGCGTCCTTCATAGCCATAGACAATGTCGAGATGGGGATAGCCTCCACCCTGATGTCCCTCTCCCCGCTCATCATGATACCGATTTCCAGGATAGTTTTCAAGGAGAAGGTGTCTGTGAGGTCGATCGCAGGGACCGTTGTCGCCATGATAGGCGTAGCGGGATTGTTCCTGCTCTGAAGCGGCGTGTAAGGTCTTGAGGGATCAAACCTATTATCACCCTGACCTGAACAACTTTTATTTTTTGAAATCATTGATAGCAGAGCGGATATCCCTAGCATTATCATACTTCCTCAACAGCTCCCTATCCTCTGTTATCAGGTAAGCTTCCCTGGCCTTCGCTATCGCAATATGGACCGCATCATAGAAGGTGATGTCCATGTTCAAAGCGCATTCAAGGGTGGCCTCCGATAGGTCATCGTTCATCGGGACCCTCGCTATACCGAGGGAATAGAGGTCGGACAAGAGCCCTGGAACATTCCTTTTGCCTCGATAGTGCTTCCACAGCACGTTCCCGACCTCGTAGAAGGCAAGTTCCGATACCATCAGGTCGGTCTCTTCCTCTATGGCGCTTTCGACAATGGAGAACACAAGGTCCGAACCGGGCTCATCGATGACAAGCTTGGCTAGGACCGAGGAATCCAGGACAATTCTCATCTGGAGTCCCTGTCCTGTCTTATCATCTCAACGCATGAACGGCCTTTCCTCCCAATTCGCCCTGCCTTCAATCTGCGAAGGGCGTTCCTGGACCTTTCCTTCCTGAGCTCCTTTTCGAGCAGGGCTTTGATGTAGCTCGACGGCTTCATCCCGGTGGCACTGATCTCTTCCAAGGTCCCTTCGTCCACCCTCAGAGATATGGTTACGCTCATGTTTACACCTGTGTAAACATTATTGTTTACATACGATATATTCCTTTCCCCGCCCAACCAACTGGTAGGTATTATTACGGGCAGGACCATTCACTGCCATGGAGCGGACCGCTCTGAGCGATAGGGCATACGACCTGGCCTTCGCCTACGAGAAGGAATATGGGGGCTGCACCCAGGCGGTCCTATCCTCCATCAAGGACATTTTCGGTACCATCCCCGATGATGTCATCAAGGCCGGGCACGCGATGGCGGGAGGGGGTGCGCTCTCCACCAAGGGGACCTGTGGAGCCCTGAACGGCGGCATCATGGCACTCTCGTTCTTCTTCGGCAGGCCACGGGACGGGTTCGGAAAGGGGCATTTCTCGAGGTCCTACAAACTTTCAAAGAAGCTCTGTGACAGGTTCATCGCCGAGTACGGTAGTACACTCTGTCCCGATGTCCAGACGAAGCTCATGGGCAGGAGCTTCGACCTCTGGAGCAAGGAGGATTACCAGAGGTTCGAAGAAGCAGGGGCCCATGCAGATAAATGCACATCTGTTGTAGGGAACGCTGCCAAATGGACCGCTGAGCTCCTCCAGGCGGAGGGGATAATTCCACTTCCGGAACATTGAAGGGTTTAAATCGGTCAATTCCCTCATGGCGTCCGATATACATGTCCCACGGAACTTTCGCAACGGTCATCAACTGCATGGACGGTAGGACCCAGCTCCCTGTCAACAGGTGGACGACGAAGAAGTTCGGTGTCGATTATGTCGATACGATCACAGAACCGGGACCGAACGGTCTACTAGCAAAGGGGGATGCGGCCCTAACCGCATCCATCAAGAACAGGGTCCTGATATCCGTAAAGAAGCATGGTTCGAAGACGATAGTCATCGTAGGGCACCATGACTGTGCTGGCAATCCGGGTCCCAAGGACATGCAGGTCGAGCATGTGAAGAAGGCCATAGAGGTCGTCAGGTCCTGGTCGCTTGGTGTGGAGCTCGTAGGGGTCTATGTGAACGAGCTCTGGGAAGTCGAAAGGATAGATTAACGCCTTTCAAACGCTATCATAATAGTATTCACTTTTTCGATTCTTCTTCCATCTTATTATCATTTTCTACTTCGCTGAAGAATTCATCCATCTCACTGCCTTTCGGTCCGCTTTTTTCAACAGCAACTTCCTCGACCCGAGGAACATTGAATGCTTCAGCGAGCGGTTGTTGTTCCTCAACTAAAAATTCGGTGGGCAGTTCACCTTCAAGATGTTGCCCTTCTTCTTTGGGGAGTTCTATCTGTTCTGAGACCGGTGTTTCTTCCGGACTCTCATTGGTTATTCCTTTTTTCTTCCTCAACAACAAGAACAGAACAGCTCCTATTATCAGCAACAATATACCCACACCTATGATTATAGGAACTAACGGCAGTCCTGCTGACTTGGCTTCTTCCTCAAGTGTTGTTCCGGTCGTATCAAGGACCGTAATTCCCATCGGCTGAACTGCGACCGCGCCAGATATGCTCTTGTAACCAGGTTTCGTTATCTTGTAGGTTGCTTCTCCCATGAAAACCTCTACAATGAAACTTCCATTTGCCGACGTTATCCCTAGGTAATCCTTACCATCAGATGCTCTGACCGTTATCTTAGCGCCCTTGAGCGGTGATCCATTCTTGTTCAGGACCGTTCCTTTTAATGTCCCTTTATCAACCACGGTCAGAACTATCCCGTCCTCTCCCCAGTTCCCGGTCTGGTCGGTAACCGTCAAGAGAACGTTGTAGGTCCCGCCCTTGTCGAACCTGAACTGGACCTTCTCACCATCAAACCTCTTCTCCTCTCCATCATACTGGAATGTCCAAAGGTATCTAACTATCATACCGTCATCAGTAGAACCCGAGGCATTGAAAGTGAACAACACCCCGGCAGGTATGGTCGCATCCTCTCCAGCTGCGGCTATTGGTTTCTGCTGGTCAAGTATGTCCACCGTTGTCGTTATGTCCCCGGACAGATTCCATTCATCATAGACCGTCATGGTGACGTTATGCCTTCCCTTCCTCTCGAAGGTATGGTTGAGATAAGGACCCTCGACCTTCATCGGCCCAAGGTCAGTGAAATCCCAGTGATATCTCATTATCCTCCCATTGTCGGTGGATGAAAGACCGTTCAACCTTATGGTCCCTCCGGGATTCTGCACCAATGTTCCCTTGATCACAGCTTCAGGAGGATGAGTGTCCATGACCGTGACCAGTAACGAATCCACGTCATAGTTGCCAAACTGATCGCTCACGTTCAACATGACCTCGTAATGACCAGGTTTGACGAAATCGAAAGATGTCAACTTACCCTCTAGATGCACTATCTGTCTATCGTAATCGAAGCTCCAGTTGAATCCAACTAATATGCCGTTGTCCGTTGAAAGCGATGCATCGAACAACACGGATTCGCCGTTCTCTATCTCTACATCCTCCCCTGCTACTGCCTTCGGTCTCTCCGTGTCTATGACCGTCACATTGAACTTGATACTAGCAAAGTTCTCAGCCGTATCATTTAAAAGCAATGTGACAGTATAATACCCCGGAATATCGAACTTGAAGCTAGTTGTCATCCCATAGAGCTGAATATATTCCTCTTCATACTGGAACGTCCAGGTAAAGTTAACAATCCTCGAATTATCAGTGGAAGAGGATGCGTTGAAGAAGGCTGTCTCGCCCTGTTCTAACACTATGTCCCCTTGAACTAACGGAATTGGGGGTGTTAGGTCCTTGACGGTGATGTTGAAAGTGGCTGTATCCGAGTTACCGGGAAAATCATAGACTGTCAACATTATGGGATAGAAACCTGAAAGATCGAATTTGAAATCGAATTCGAACATGTCGAACTCCTTCAGCTCGCCACCATACTCGAACTCCCATCTCACTCGGTGTATCAGCTGATCATCCGTAGATCCTGTCGAATCGAAATGAAATATATAACCCTGGTCAATTGTGGAATCCATACCACCGTTGGCCCTTGGTGATATCTTGTCAATGAAAATCGGATAACTATCCCTAACATTGCCATTTATATATGTTTCATCACCAAATCCATCAGAGCCGTATTGGTCTTTATTTGGTCCTTTTTTCAAATCTTTTCCTTGATAATCTGACCAATAATTACCACCTGAGGGATAATGTTTGTTCCAATAATTTATTTCTGAATCTGATGCTTGGATAGAATTATTAATAAAAGAATTCTTCCATATAACCTTCGAATTACTTTCCTCAATAATCAATCCTTTAATATTTTTATAAAAGTAATTATCCTTTATAGTTATATCAATTATTTCCTTGATATTAATACCATATTCATTAGATAGGAACGTATTATTCACTATTTGTAGGTCATTACTTTTTTCAACTAACAATCCACCAGTGTTGTTTGATATAATATTATTGGAAAATAATACATTGGAACATTCACCTATTGCTATCATTTTACTATGGTTAATATCATTATTTCTAATAATAATATTAGAGGTTGTCCCCAGGAAGAAACCCTCATTGCATTGGTTGAAAGTATTGCCTAAAATGAAAAAATTGGTTGAATGGTGGTAGCATTTAATACCGGTTTCGCAATTATAAAATGTATTATTTTGAAAATAAATATAATTTCCATTATATATTTCAATTCTTGGATCATTGGACAGAGAATGGAAATAATTTTTATAAATGGTCACATTACTTGTGGGAGATATTTTCTCATCACCAACTTGAATATCAATAAATGTACCTTTATTAAAAAAATTATTTGAAATAGTAACATTAGAAGCTGCAAATTGCAATGATTGTTTCATTCCATTAAAGACGCAATTATCAATAAGTATTTTTTCCTGATTACTATCAATATAAATTCCTTTATCCCCATAAAAAGAAATATTCTCAATTGATACATTAGAATTATAAACCCAAATATTATAAAAAAAGGTATTCCGCGATACGATAAAAAAATTAGTAACTTTTACATTTGTAGATGTAATTATTATATTACAACTTTGATATTTGTTAGTATATAAGATGGGTTTTTCAATTCCAATTAAAAATATTGATTTATCAATTACCAATTCTTCAGTATAATTTCCATAATAAACATTTATGATATCTCCATCATTACTAATATTGATAGCATCTTGTATCTTTGAATAATCTCCCCCTCCTTCTTGATCAACAATTATTGTTCTCCTATTAGACTTCTCGGATTCATTAAAAAAATCAATTTTATTTTCAACATCCATTTTTGCATCTTGTAATGTAATATTTGGGGCCAATATGATCGATGCCAATAGAAGAATCAATGCTCTATTCATTTCATCCCACCAGTGTGGATAATCACTACCATCTTTTTCAGAGCATACCACCTCTGTTTATAAAACCTATATTGGATAGAGTCTCCCGATAACAACATCATCAATTTCCCCTATCAAAGGCCATCCACCAATAACATAATTCGGTTTTCCACACCCAAAGACCAAGGGGGATGTTGTTGCACCTATACCATTCTGACTTGATGATTGTTCCAATTCACCAGGCCCTCCATTTTGTGATTCTAACCAGATATTTAAAATGCCAGAATCAGCCCAAGCCCATACATGATACCAGATGTTGTTCTGAATTGATCCATCCGCTGTTACTGAAGATACTGTATTCGAATTTGCAACTTGGAATTTTAAAACACTCGTAGGATTCGTATAATCTATGAACAATCGATAGCCATTTGCAATATGTTGAATCACAGACCAATCCCATTTCTCAATCAACATCTGATCCTCATCATCTGCCTCTGTAAGGAACCAGAATTCAATATAGAGTTGGTCCCCATTCTGAGGGCATGCAAAATCCAGATAATTGTCTGAATCATCGATCTCTATCCATCCAGGATCTTCACCACCATAAAAGACCAAGCAATTGGTTCCTGGGATACAGGTAGGTGAAGAAGTATAGTCGACAGCATCCTCATCTCCACCATTTATTCCATAACTATGATAGTCATATCGGACCATATCATTTACATAAATTACATTATCAGTTCCCTCATCCATAGGCCAATACCCAACATTTTGAAATCCCCACATCCTTTGAGAATCATCAGGAGTGGGGGGTGGTAGTCCTTCCCATGGAATTTCATATGCATAAATGCAATCAATGATACCATCAAAAAATGTATTAGTTTTATCTTCTCTTCCGATATAGAAATAGGTTCCAGTTGTTCCTGGATAGATTCTCTGGCTTGTAGATTCAACTTCCCCATAACTTCCAGAAGAAGGATCAATATATAATGAAAAACCATTCCCATAATATGATTCAAAGAATACATAATGCCAATCATTATCTCTAAGGTCATCCCCATCAGAATCAATAATAGTAATGTATGAGGTTGCATTATATGCAGTGAATCCTAACTGACCATGGTCTAAGTAAAAAATGAATCCATTTTTATTATTACCGCTCTCCTCATATTTACTGCAGATGGGAATATAATCTGCAGCTAATTCGTTCGGTTTGATCATCGCAGAAATTACAAAATTGCAAAAATTAAAATCTGGACTATCATTAATTCTAATATAATCATTTATTCCATCAAAGGATAATGCTGCATCCCCAATATTCTCATCCCTCTCATCTTCTTGTGTGCATCCAAATATTCTACCATCTTTTCCCCTTCCGGAATCGTCTGTAACATATGAAATATTATTATCAATATAAATATAATTAAAATTATAATATGCTATGTTATTACTTGAACGACAAGGGGGATTGATATACTTTCCAGAATCTATTTCATCATCTGGGATCCCACATGTATTTAATGCGTCTATAGATAAAATTATAATAAGTGTGACGATTCCAGACAAGATAACCCTAGGTTTTTCAAAGCCTATGATACCTATCATCTTTTTCAATCTGTCCAAGGTTATACCCCATAAACATATGATAATTCGGTTATATAAACTTTATTTGTTGTTGTTGAAACATATGTTGTTGTGAAGGTGGGTCCTAATTAAAACTTTCATTAGATAGTTGGAAAGTATTAATAATACCCTTTCATCTGGTAACTTCCTGAATGCACGGCACGGCACCCGGGAACTTGGTCTTCTTGTCCCTGGCGCCATCACTTTTTTATGAGAACCCTCCAAGGAGGTCCATTTGATGCCTTCGACCGGACAGATCGCTGGCTACCTAGAACTTGAAGATGGTAGAGTGTTCCCCGGGAAGCTCTTCGGGGCATTATCTGGGACCGACGGGGAGGTCGTCTTCAACACAGGTATGGTCGGTTACCCCGAATCCCTTACGGATCCCTCTTACAGGGGTGAGATCCTCACGCTCACCTACCCCCTTATAGGGAATTACGGGGTCCCCGCCCCCGGTGAGGACCGCTTTGAATCTCCCCGCATCCAGGCCAGGGGCTTGGTGGTCTCGACACTTACAAGGGAGCACAGCCACTGGAGCTCTGTTCGGTCCCTTGATGAATGGCTTTCCTCCGAAGGCATCATCGGGCTCGAGGGCATAGATACAAGAGCCCTCACCAAGCATCTCAGGGAGAAGGGGACCATGCTGGGAAGGATAGTCCCCGGGAATGAGAGGCCCAAGTTCAATGTGGCGGACCCGAACAGGACGGACCTTGTGGGGGAGGTCACTTCCCAGGAGCCCGTGACATTCCGACCCACAGGTCCGGATTCGGGCATGAAGGTCCTCCTGGTAGATTGTGGATGCAAGGCTTCCATCATCAGGGCACTCAGGGTCCGTGGGTGCTCGGTGACCACCGTTCCGTACGATCACATCCTGGACCCCTCAGGGTTTAGCGGTGTCCTGCTATCCAATGGTCCCGGGGACCCTGCGGTGTGCAAGGCCACGATAAAGAACGTCAGGGGGCTGATGGAGGCGGGTTCAGTGCCTATCGCAGGCATCTGCCTAGGAAATCAGCTCATGGCACTTGCAGCGGGAGGAAAGACCTTCAAGCTACCCTTTGGCCACAGGTCCCAGAACCAACCTTGCATTGACAGGACAACTGGCCATTGTGTCATCACCTCCCAGAACCACGGCTACGCCGTGGACCCGGAGTCCCTCCCCGAGGGTTGGGAGGTGTGGTACAGCAATCTCAACGACGAGACCGTGGAAGGGATACGGCACAGGAGCAGACCGTTCTTCGCGGTCCAGTTCCACCCCGAGGCCAATCCGGGACCGACGGACCCAAGAGGGTTCTTCGACCTCTTCATGGAGGTGATGGTCCGTGGCATATGATATCAAGAAGGTACTGGTCCTGGGGAGCGGCGGCCTCATGATTGGTCAGGCCGGAGAGTTCGACTATTCGGGGTCCCAGGCGCTGAAAGCCCTCAGGGAAGAAGGTATAAGAACGGTACTCGTCAACCCGAACATAGCTACCATCCAGACCTCCGAGGGGATGGCGGATTCCCTCTACCTCCTTCCGGTAGATGCACCGACAGTGGAAAGGGTCATAGAGAGGGAGCGCCCCGACGGCATACTCCTGGGCTTCGGAGGGCAGACTGGGCTCAATGTCGGGGTGGAGCTGAGCGACAAGGGCATCCTGGAAAAGTACGGCGTCAAGGTCCTAGGCACCCCGGTCGATACCATAAAGGACACAGAGGACAGGGAGCGGTTCGTAAAACGCCTTGACGAGATAGGCGTTATGACGGCTAGGTCCAGGGCATGCAGGACCCTCCCTCACGCACAGGATGCTGCCAGGACCATCGGTTATCCTGTAATGGTCCGCTCCGCATACGCGCTCGGAGGCCTTGGGAGCGGTGTCGCTTGGGACGAGATAGGGCTGACCGAGATCGTGGAACGTGCCTTGAACAACGCCCCCCAGGTCCTGGTCGAGGAATACCTCAAGGGCTGGAAGGAAGTGGAGTACGAGGTTGTCAGGGACGCATATGACAATTGCATGACCGTCTGCAACATGGAGAACATGGACCCTATGGGCATCCATACAGGGGAGAGCATAGTCGTAGCCCCCAGCCAGACGCTCACGGATGCCGAGTACCATATGCTCAGGGAGATAGCGATCAGGACGGTTAGGCACCTTGGGGTCATAGGCGAGTGCAACATCCAGTATGCCCTGGACCCGAAGGGCATGGATTACAGGGTCATAGAGATCAACGCCAGACTGTCCCGTTCCTCAGCTCTAGCGAGCAAAGCGACCGGATACCCTCTGGCGGCAGTTGCCGCAAAGCTCGCCCTAGGCAGGTCCCTGCACTCGCTCAAGAACAATGTTACGAAGAGGACGGTCGCCTTCTTCGAACCGGCGCTCGATTATGTGGTCGTCAAGGTCCCGAGATGGGACCTTGAGCGGTTCAGGGGCATAGATGTCCACATAGGGTCCCAGATGAAGAGCGTGGGGGAGGTCATGGCCATAGGCAGGACCTTCGAAGAGGCGCTCCAGAAAGCATTGAGGATGCTGGGGACAGGAATGCACGGACTGGTCCTGAACAGGCTCGTATTCAGCGATGTAAGGGAAGAGTGTGTCCACCCAACCCATAGACGGGTCTTTGCCATCTGCGAGGCATTCTCCAAGGGAATGAGCGTGGACGAGGTCCATTCCCTCACGGACATTGACCGCTGGTTCCTGCACAGGGTCAAGGGCGTTGTGGACCTGATGGGGGAGCTTGTCTCAGCGGGGAAGGAACTCCCTTCCGACCTGCTCCGCAAAGCAAAGGTCCTGGGATTCTCCGATTTCCAGATAGGTAAGGCTACCGGATACGCCCTTGAGGAGGTCCGCTCGAAGAGGAAGGGATGGGGCATACTTCCGGTCATAAAGCAGATAGACACCCTCGCAGCGGAATACCCCGCTGAGACCAATTACCTCTACATGACATACTCCGGCACCGAGAACGATGTGGAACCTAGAGCGGGGGCGGTGATGGTACTGGGAGGAGGCTCCTACAGGATAGGGCAGAGCGTCGAGTTCGACTGGTGCTGCGTCAACACCGTGCAGACGGCCAGGGAGCTCGGGTATGGGACGATAATGGTCAATTGCAACCCCGAGACCGTCTCTACCGATTACGATATCTGCGACAGGCTCTACTTCGAGGAGCTTACCTATGAAAGGGTCCTCGACATCTACGAGTTCGAATTGCCGGAAGGTGTCATTGTTTCCATGGGGGGTCAAGTATCCAATAATCTCGCCCCGAGACTTCACAAGGCCGGGGTCAGGATACTGGGGACCTCCCCCGACGATATAGACAAAGCAGAGGACCGCAACAAGTTCTCATCTCTCCTAGATGTGCTGGGCATAGACCAGCCGGAATGGATAGAGGCCAGGAGCCTCGAGGAGGCGCAGGCCTTCTGCGAGAAGGTCGGGTATCCCGTCATAATCAGGCCTTCGTACGTGCTTTCCGGGGCCGCCATGGCCGTCGTATTTGACCCCTCAACGATGAAAGCATACCTTTCGAGGGCCACTGAGGTCAACCCTGCAACGCCTGTCGTTGTCTCAAAGTTCATAAGTGATGCAAAGGAGGTGGAGTTCGACGGTGTGGCAAGGGAGGGGGAGATCCTCCTCTATTCCATAGGGGAGCACCTGGAGAACGCAGGGGTGCATTCGGGGGATGCGACGGTTGTCATACCTCCCCAGAGGCTCTATGTGGAGACCACCCGGAGGATCAAACAATCCGCCAGGGCCATTGTCAAAGCCTTGAACATTACAGGGCCGTTCAATATACAGTTCATAGCAAAGGAGAACAGGTTGAAGGTCATAGAATGCAATCTAAGGGCCTCCAGGACATTCCCCTTTGCCTCCAAGGTGCTCAGGAGGAACATGATAGAGCTTGCCACGAAGGCGATATTGGGAGAGCCCGTAAGCAGGATAGAAGGGTCGTCCCTGGACCTGGACAGGGTCGGAGTGAAAGCGGCCCAGTTCTCCTTCCAGAGGCTCAAAGGGGCCGACCCCACGATGGGGGTCGCCATGGCCTCGACGGGGGAGGTCGGGTGCATCGGTGCGGAGATGGAAGAGGCCCTCCTCTCGGCCCTCAGGTCCGTCGGGTTCAAGCTGGGTAAGAAGAGCGCCCTCATCTCAACGGGTCCCGCCGAGGAGAAGATGGCATGGCTCCCCATACTTCTTAGGCTCAAGGAGATGGGCTACAAGCTCCATGCGACATCGGGGACCGCCCGGTTCATGAGGGCGAACGGTATGGAGGTGGAAACCCTCAGGTGGCCCCTGGAAGGGGGAAGGCCCAACTGCATAGAGCATATAAAAAGCGGAAAGATAGGATTGGTCATAAACGTCCCCAAGAGCAACGAGGAGGAGGAGCTGTCGAACGACTATCTCATAAGGAGGGCTGCCGTGGACAACGGGGTACCGCTCCTGACCAACCTGAAGCTGACAGAGAGGCTGTTCGAGGCCTTGAATATCTACGATTTCGATAACCTCCCCATCAGGGAGTGGGGGGATATCTGAAGAGGGTGACAAAGGACCATTCTCTCATTCCGTCCTTCACTGCTGTTTCACTTCTCCCGTCCCACTTGCTTCAAAGTTGCTGTTAAGGAGAGCTTCTAATAATCACCTAGCGGTTCGGTCCCAAAGGAGCCTCGACATGGACTTCGACCATGCAGTGATCGGTGCGGGCGTCATCGGTGCAGCGAGCGCCTATCACCTCAAGCGTCTCGACCCTGGGTCCAGTGTCGTTCTCATCGATAGGGAGAAGAGGCCGGGGGCCGGGAATACCGCCAAGAGCGCTGCCCTTTACCGCAACATATTCTCATCAAGGACCAGCCAGCTCCTTGCCACCTCTACCATAAGGTACTTCCTCACCATTCCCGAAAAGCTGCAGATAAGACCAACTGGCTACCTCTGGATGTTCTCAAAGGACCAGTGGGATGCTAGTAAGAATGCGCTATCGAACCTTGACCCGGTTAAGGACGAACTGGAGATGTGGGATCCCGAAAGGCTCCTTGATGCTCTCAAGATCAGGACCGATGGGAGCGGTCCCTTTCCAGGTGTCCATAAGGGACTTTTGGGCAGGCTCTGCGGCTCCCTTTCCGGGATGTCGGTCGCCGAGCATTACGTCGAGGAGTTCATGGCGCTTGGGGGTGAGGTGCTCCTGGAAAAGGAAGTGAAGGGTTTCGAGCTGAAGAATAAGGGTTCAAGGTTCGCTCCCTGGGACGAACAGGGCCTCAGGTCCATCACGCTATCCGACGGGAGCGAGCTATCTGGAGGGAAGTTCCTCTTCTGCTTGGGGGCCTGGACCCAGGAGGTCCTGGGAAGAATGGGGATATTCTCCGGCACCCTGCCGAAGAAGAGGCAGCTCTTCGGCATCAAGGTGGATGACCCCTCCCAGGTCCTTGAGGGCCTGGAACCGGGCAATGTCCCTGCCCTCATCCTGCCAGCTGCCGGCACCTATGTGAAGCCGCTGCTTGAAAGGAAACTGCTCATCACAGGGCTCGCTGACGACCTCGGGCAGCCCTTCTCCATTGATGGGGACGGACCTGATATCGATTACTTCGAGAGGGCCATCGCCCCGGTCCTGTCCCATTACTTCCCCCATCTCAAGGACTGGGAACTGAAGATGAAGTGGTCAGGGCATTATTCCTATCACCTGCCGGACAAGAACCCGGTGGTCGAGAACAAATCCAACCTCCATTGGGCCGCAGGGACCTCCGGCTCAGGCATCATGAAGGCGGACGCTGTGGGCAGGGTCGCTGCATCCGGTCTGCTTGGCATCTCCGATGCAGAGCTTTTCGACGGTAACAGGATACCTACAAGGTCCCTATCATTGAGGCATAGGGACGTAACCGTCGAGAGCTTCGTCATCTGATCTAAGCAGATTTCAAGCAATGCTCAAAACATTTTAAGAACCTGATGTTGCATGATACTTTCGAGAGGCCGGCTGTAGGGTCCTTCCGAGACCCTTAACGGTCCCGAGGTAAAGCATGTTCGGTCTTGGCGAGATCCTCCTGGGAAAGAAGAAGCTTGTGACCTATTCCCATCTGAAGAGCCTCCATTACTCTTACGATTGCCAGGGGCTGGTGGAGTCCATTGACGATGCACCGCAGAGCGTCCTGCCCTTCTCCCTTCAGTTCCTCAACGACCTTGCAACCCTGGGTTGGTCCGATAAGATCCTCAGCTCCGGTCTTAAGCAGAGACTGGCCAAGGTACTGGCATCTGATGACCGGGTCTCACATAAGGAGGCGGTGCTCCTGATATCGACCCTTGTCTCCCAGGGCAAGGGGAGAGAGCTTCTCGACGGTGACCTCTGCTTGGACCTGCTTACTATCCTGGAATGGGGGGACGAAGCCACAAGGACGCATCTCACCTACATCATCACCGATATGATATCGCTGGGCTATTCATCTCTCCTCATCGAAAAGGGCGGTCTGGATGCCCTGATGGGGCAGTTAGGAACGGAGGAACCGTCGCTCCAGGTCCAGACATTGGCGGCCCTCCAGGCCTTAGCGTTATCGGGGAGCCAGGCCGCACTTGACAGGACCGAGGTCATGGACAGGGTCAAAGAGCTCCGGATGGTGGATGACCCGAATGTATGCCAATATGCGGATTCCTTCTACTACGCCCTGACCGGTTGGTCCGATAGGACCGGGCAGGACCAGGGCATCTATGGGGCCAAGACCTCGGATTACGTATCGTTCACGGAATCGGAATCGGTCAAGAAGAAAGAGAGCGTGCTGAAGGACCGGAAGGAGGAGGAGAGATACGTGAGGCCTGCAAGGGCCGCTCCGAAGGTCAGGAAGGAGAGGGTGGGGAAGCTTCGGAGCGACGGGAGCAGGTTCGAACATGCGGATGTGAACGATACGGTCCTGGTCCTTGGCGCTCCCGAAACGGATAGAACAGCAGATGGCAAAGCCGGGTCAGAGACGGTCGAAGAGGAGATCGTCATAAGACCTAAGAAGAAAGCGATAATCAACGAGGATGACGCTGTGAACGACGATTTCGAGATAGAGGCTTGAACCAAGTTTCACTCTCAGTTCTAATTACTACTGAGAATTAATTAATAAAAAAAGGGGTGAACCTTTTCGGTCCACCCCCATTCTTCCTTGATCAGATACTATCAGTTCACAGGCCCCTCGGGAACACCCAAGGGGATGTCGGAATCGTCCATCTCCTCAACCTGGTATTCCCTGGAGATATCTGGTTCTGGCTCCACCTCATCGGGAAGCTCCCCATCCTCGCCCACCGGGAGCTCCTCCTCGAACTTCGCTCCGCAGTCGGGGCATGCCTGCACATCGGGAGAGAGCATCCCACCGCATTCGGGGCACTCGAAGAGGTCGTTCTCGAACTCCGCCCCGCAATTCGAACATGCCGGGTCATCGGCGACCACAACGTTGCCGCACTGCGGGCAGAGGAACTCTCCCTCAATATACTCTGGCTGATAGCCTCCGCCATAGGGTTCGCCCCTTGCGCGGGTCCCGAACACCGGCCCCCTCCTGGTATCCTCGGGCTCCTCCTTCTTGGAAAGGACAAGGGCCAGGATGATTACCACCGCTATCACCACTATCACGGCGATGACTATGAGGATGATCATGGTCAGGTTGGTCTCTTTATCCTCCTTCGCCATCTCGAAGGCAGGGACGGTCGTAACCTTCTCCACCGCCACGGTCACTTCCTTGGAATAGGTCTTGTATCCGTCCACCTTGACCTTCATGGTCCATACGCCGGCACCCAGGGCCGGGCTCTCGAACTTGCCCTGCGCATTGTAGGTTCCGGCAACGGTCTGCGTCCCTTTTGTGAAGGTCACCTTGACCTTGACCGGGTCGAAGGGCTTCCCGTCCTCATCGTAGATGTATCCGGAGACCGTTCCAGTCGTCACAAGCTGCTTGGTCTGGAAGGTCCAGCTCTTCCCTATGAAGTACTTTTGGGAGGATATTGGCAGTATCTCGTCCTCCAATATCACGGAGAACCTCGTGTTGTAGGCAAGGTTCGATGCCGGTGTGAAGGTCGCAGTATAGTTCACGACGGAATAGTCCACCGTGCCGGTTATCGGGACCGACGAGCCCTGTGCATAGACCTTGAAGGTCGTTGTGTTAATGGTACTTGCGTTCATCGGTTCCGGGAACCGGGCCCATACTTTCACATTGATCGGCATCTTGTCAGCACTATCGGCCGGATAGAACTGGCTTAGGAATATCTCGACGAGCTGCACCTCAGTGAAAAGATTGGACGTTGTCTGCAGGGGGAACGGGTCAAGGTTCACATCCTTGACATCGACGGTGACGTAAACGATATACTCCGTATCGTATTCAAGGGCCGAGAGCGGGGTCAGTATGACCTTTGTGTTCCCCTGGTCGAACGAATAGATGACGTCCGTCACGAGCCCGGTCTCGTTCTCCATCAGATAGATGGTAGAGGAGTTGACGGAGCTTGTCAGTACCGGCCTTGAGAAGGTCAGTGTTATGTCACCGGTAACTGGGAAACCCGGCTCGCCTGCTGGCGGGTCGAACGATACCGTGAAGGGGATCTCGCCCAGGACAAGGTCCTGTGTGTTCCACTGCTGCTCGATGATAACGAGGTCGGTCACAGCGGCCTCTAGATAACCCGTCAACGTGGCTGTGACATCAACGGTCACAGCGGGAACGAGTTCCAGACTGTATGCGCCCGATGATCCTGTAGCGGCCACAAGCGGTGCCTGTCCCGGTATATCGACGACGACCTGAGCCCCTATGGCCACTGTCCCATTGGGCAGGGTCACGGTCCCCTTGAGACCGCCCAAAGCGAGCTTGTTCAACGTTGCGTTCACAACGAGCGGATCGGGGGATATGTACTCGGCATTGACCGTTACGGTGCTCAACCAGAGCTTGCCGAAGGTAAGGGTGTAGCTTGCCGTCGCCAGGTCGTAGAATGAATAGTAGCCTTCGGCGTCGGTAACTGTACTGCCCACCTCTTCTGTGGCATCGGTTAGGACGACCTCTGCATCGGGTATAGGGTCCATCTCGTCGGTGGTGACCCATCCCTCTATGGAGGGTGGCTCATCGACGACGAAGAATACCTGGTCCATATTGTTACTGAGGTTCATGTCAATGTAATCCATCATGAACTTGGCCCTGTGCTCCCCTGAAGCGTTCGGGACCCAGGCCGTGCTGAACATGACCGAAAAAGAATCTCCCGGGCCTATGGGGGAGCTCATATTCGTCATTATCACCATGGTCTGGTCGTACTTCACGACGAATGGATCGATGGAGATCTGCTCTATCACCAGCTGCACATCGAGCTCGTCCTTGAAATCCTCCACGTTCCCGGAGTAGAGGACCGTGCAGGTCGGTGTCAGCTCAGCGCCCAGGTCATAATGCTCATCTTCCACGAAGAGCTCGTTCGTTATGGAGAGGTCTATGACGTCCTCGACCTTCACCTCGCCCTCGAATGAGCTCGGGACCCCTTCCAGGGTGCCGGTCAATCTCAGGTTGTAGAGGCCTTCCTCCAGAACGACGCTCGCTATCGAGAACCCATTACTGGCCCCAAGGGCCAGGTAGATGATCTTGGAAGCGTTCATGTCCATGACAACGTCGCCTGAGCCGGATTCGGTGATGTTGATGTTGAAGCTCACGTCGCCTACGAACTCAACATCGCCAGTGTTCTGGATAACGACCGATATCCCATGCTCTCCGGATGCATACTCCCCGCCAGGCCCTTGCAGGCCGGTCAGGGTGAAGCCCACGACCTCGGCGGACATGGCCCTGGACGGCATAGCCATCAGGACCGCTGGTACCACCGCAGCGATCAGCAATAAACCAACAAGCAGGAACCCGATTCTATTGTTCATGTATTGTTCCCTCCCGTAGAGGCTCGACTGGGTTATGCGCATGTCCCGTCCATACCCCACGGTCAGCCCTAGCCCATCGTTCGGGCGTAAGTGAATGCAAGTACGATTATTTATTTTATTCTCCACCCGAACAATATGCAGATATGGAATATTATGAGCTGACTTTTGCTGGGCCTGACCTGGCGTCCTGTCCGGGCCAAG
This sequence comes from Thermoplasmatota archaeon, assembly GCA_025457865.1. Lineage (GTDB taxonomy): Archaea > Thermoplasmatota > Penumbrarchaeia > Penumbrarchaeales > Penumbrarchaeaceae > JALOTP01. The sequence goes on from JALOTP010000007.1 coordinate 38,738, forward strand.
GGAAGTGTTTTATCCGTCCATGCATCATCCCTGACATCCGGAGGTCATATATGCACAAGGTCGTGACAGTGGACATAGAGAGGGACCTGCTCGAAGCGAACCGGACACTGGCCATGGAGAACCATGGGTTGCTCAAGAGCAAGGGGGTCCGCTCCTTTGACCTGATGGGGTCGGTCGGGTCTGGAAAGACCCTTCTCATACAACGGCTCTCCGAGAGGGCCTTGTCCAGAGGCCTCAGGGTAGGGGCTATCACTGGCGATGTCACTGGAGACGACGATATGAGGCGGCTCTCTGTCCTCGGGATTCCCATATCCAATCTGAACACGGGGAAGGAATGCCACCTGGACGCTCATCTGGTAGAACATGCTCTGGAAGAGCTCCCATTGGAAGAGCTGGATGTGCTCTTCATAGAGAACGTCGGGAACCTGGTGTGCCCCGCCGATTTCCCACTGGGTGCGGACAAGAGGGTGGTCGTCATATCCGTTACCGAGGGTGACGATATGGTCAGAAAGCACCCTATGATATTCAGGGAATCGGACGTCATAGTCATCAACAAGTCCGACCTGGCCTCTCTGATGGAGGTGGACACGGCCGCTCTGGAGGCCGATGCCCGCAGGGTCCGCCCGGATGCAGATATCGTGGTCACGGATGCAAAGCACAGGGTCGGGATCGACAAACTGGCCTCGGTACTGGGCCTCCCATGACCGTGCGAAGGGAGCGCCATGTGGCTCACAGAGGTCCGGGGCGTTGTGCAGGGGGTCGGGTTCAGACCCTCGGTCAAAAGGGCGGCGGACCTGGTCCATGCCAGGGGCTTCGTCAGGAACGACGGCTCCCACGTCACCATAGCCACCGACAAGGACCCCACCGGTCTCATGGAAGCCGTCAAGGCACAGCTCGGCCCCATAGCCAGGCTCGATAAGGTGATCGTTAGGGAAGCCACTTGGGGAGAGCTCGGCATCCCGGATGCGGGCCCCTCCGGGTTCCTGATAGAGCCATCGGTCCAGGGAGAGAACGATTCCTCCCTTCCAATGGACACAGCCATTTGCGATAGATGCCTCTCGGAGATGATGGACAGCTCCGACCGAAGGTACAGGCACCCCTTCACCAATTGTACAGACTGCGGGGCCAGGTTCACCGTCATTGAGGACCTGCCCTTCGACAGGGAAAGGACGACGATGAGACACTTTCCCCCATGTCCCCTATGCTCCGAAGAATATTCGGACCTATCGAAGAGACGTTTCCATGCCCAGACCCTGTCCTGCCCTAAGGACGGCCCCCGATACCGCTTCCTGGACAGGGACCTGGTGGAGGCAGCGGGGGAACCATTCAGGATGGCATCTGAGAAATTGCTCCTCGGAGGCATTGTTGCGGTCAAGGGGTGGGGCGGCATGCATCTGGTCTGCGACCCAGGACGCCTCAGGCGTTTCAGGGAGTGGTACAGGAGGCCGTTCAAACCCTTCGCGCTCATGGCAAGGGACCTCTCAACGGTAGAGGACGTAGCACATGTTGGGGATGTCGAAAGGGCCGCGCTCCTCTCTCCAGCACGCCCGATAGTGCTCCTGAGAAAAAGGGACCCATCCCCCGAGTGGGCTGCTGAGGTCCTTGAGCAGGCCTCACCGGGGCTCGATTCCGTAGGCCTCTACCTGCCGTACGCAGGCGTCCATCACCTCCTGTTCGAGGCCCTCAAGGATGCGGGGAGCGATCTTCCCTGGCTACTTATGACGTCCGGAAACCCTCCGGGTGACCCGATGGCCCTGGAGCTCGAGGGTATTGTTCCCTTGAGGGCGGACGGTTATCTTGTGCACAACAGGCCCATAGCCGCAAGATGCGACGATTCGGTCCTGGTCCCATGTCCGCTCCCTGAGGGGACCTATATCTCCGGCAAGGCACCCTTCGGGCTCAGGACCTTCCCGATCCGACGTTCCAGAGGACTGGTCCCCGACCCACTTCCGATGCCCCATGATAAAAGGGTCGTTTCACTGGGGGCCGAAAGGAATGTCGCCCTCACCGTCACAAGGGATGGGACATCCTTCACAAGCCAGTACATAGGGAATCCCTCTAAACCCCTGGTCCTTGATTTCGCAAGGGAGACCGCATCAAGGATGATGGACCTGTTCGGCATCAAAGGCATAGATGCGGTTGGGGCAGACCTCCATCCGAGGTACGTGACCTCTAGGTGGGCGTCCGAGCTCTCGGAGACCCATGGGGTCCCCCTCATCAGGGTCCAGCATCATCACGCCCATTCAGCATCGCTCCTGGTGGACTCCGGGCTCGAGGAAATGGGAGCCGTCGTCGTTGACGGTGTCGGATTCGGCGATGACGGGACCCCTTGGGGCGCTGAGGCCCTTTCGGTGGACCTGGACTCCTGCAGGAGGATAGGCCACCTGGAGCCCTTCGGGCTCCCCGGAGGGGATGCCGCCGTATACCATCCGGAAAGGATAGCTTTCTGGCTTACGAAGGCCTCGGGGCATGAGATGGACATAGGGTCCCCCGAGGCGGAGAAGGTCCTGACCGCAATGATGGGCAGGGTCGAGATGACCACATCCCTGGGAAGGCTATTGGACGCTCTCTCAGCATTGTTCCTCGGTGTCACTTGGAGATCTTACGATGGCGAGCCAGCCATGAGGCTCGAGAGGCTACTTGCCTCAACAAAGATGCCGGATAGGGAACTGTTCACGGCAGAGGTCCGGTCGGGAACGGTGCCTGTCCTCTCCCGATGGAAGACGCTTGTGGAGGAGGTTGAGGCCCTTCTAGGCGGGACCTTACGCCCCGGGGTCCAGATGGCGCCCGGAAGGGCCGCCGACCTCTGCATGGGTCTTGTCGAAGCGGTCATAGATGACCTGGTGGTCCTGGCGGGAGATGGGGCACCTGTCGCCCCCGGTCATCGCGGGTCCATACCCGTTGGGCTCTCCGGGGGGGTTGCATACGACCTGCCTGTGGTCAGGGCCTTCCATGGTGCCTGCATCAGGCACGGCCTGACCCCCGTACTGCATTCAAGGGTCCCACCCGGTGACGGGGGGATATCCGTGGGCCAGGCCGCGGTGGCCGGAAGACGGCTCTGATGGGGACAATGTCACCCCTTAAGCCAAAAGACTGATAAATGAGCCCACTTGTCGCCCCTTCCATGTGTCTTGCCATACCCGGCAGGGTCCTCAGCATTGACGGCGACAGGAAGGCCCTCGTCGATTTCGGCGGGACAAGGAGGCTGGCCGACATCACCTTCGTCAATGCGAAGGTGGGGGACTATGTCATAGTGCATGCCGGCTTCGCACTGCAGGTCCTTGATGAGGATGCGGCCAGGGAGACCCTTGACCTCTGGAAGGAGGCTCTGGAGATGACCGGGATGGAAGACGGGAGCGCCTGAGGTGCATCACCTTGCACGAGCTCCAGATGGCCGGGGAACTGATGGGGGCCGTCCTGTCCAGCATCGAGGGGAGGACCGACATCTCCCGTGTCGAAGAGGTCAATGTGACCATAGGCAGGCTCTCCATGCTCGGGGAGGAGCAGCTCCGGTTCTGCTGGGAGGCCATAATAGAGGAGGAGCCGCTGCTCAAGGGGTCTCTCCTCGTCATCGCACATGAGGAAGGGAGGGTGAGATGCCGCTCATGCGGATTCGAGGGCCCCATCGATATGACAGAGGACCCTCTGCTCCATCCCATGCTCCCTGTATTTGCCTGCCCGAAATGCAGTTGTGGTGTGGATATTACCAGTGGCAGGTCGATCCATGTCAATAATATCAAGGCATTATCGGCCGAGGGGGCGGGGGAATGACCTCATTTCAGCTGAGGGACAGAGGGACCGCGGAAAGGGTCCTATATGCCTTAAAGGCCCTGGACCAGGACCTCGATATAATGCATGTCTGCGGCACCCACCAGGACACGCTCGTCAGGTTCGGTCTCGACCCGCTCCTTCGGGAAGCAGGGGTCAGGGTCCGGCAGGGGCCGGGATGCCCTGTTTGCGTGACGACCGGCGAAGAGATAGAGCACGCCGTGACCCTTGCCCGTAAAGGCAAGGTGATAGCCTCCTTCGGGGACATGCTCAGGGTCCCCGGAAAGGAGATGGACCTTGCATCCGCCAGGTCCGAGGGTGCCGATGTCCGGATCGTTTACTCATCGACCGACGTCATCAGGATGGCAAGGAGCGAGCCCCATAAGGAGTTCGTCTTCCTTGGCATAGGTTTCGAAACGACGGCACCGACGACATCCGCCCTCCTCCTTGACAAGGACCTGCCCGAGAACGTCTCCATCCTATCCTATCACCGTACAGTGCCCCCTGCCCTTGCCGCGATAGCGAACATGGGGGAGCTCAGGCTCGATGGGCTGATAGAGCCCGGTCATGTCTCCATGGTGATAGGGGAGGCACCCTACAGGTTCCTGTCGGAGGAGCACGGGCTCCCCCAGGCGATAGCCGGCTTCGAACCATTGGATATGCTCATGGCCTGCCTTGAGATAGCAAAACAGAAATCCGAGGGTCGGTCCGTGCTCACCAATCTCTATTCGAGAGTGGTCAGGCCTGAGGGGAACCCTGCAGCTCTTGAGGCCATGTCACGGACGTTCTGCACCGCCGATGTCAGGTGGAGGGGTTTCCCGGTCATTCCCGGGTCCGGGCTCTCTATCAGGGAGGAGTTCGCCGAGCATGATGCCCGAAAGAGGTTCGAGGACGAACTGCAGGAGGTCAAGGACCTTGTCATCCCGGAGCCTCCTGGATGCAGGTGCGGAGAGGTCCTGAGAGGGTTGATGGAGCCTAGGGACTGCCCCCTTTTCGGTCATGCTTGCACCCCTATGTCCCCGGTCGGTCCCTGCATGGTGTCACGGGAGGGGGGCTGCAACATAGAGTTCCGGTGGGGAAGGAAGCAGAATTGAGACCTTCATTCACATTCGGTCCATCAACAAGACTACGTCTTGTTCACCGTTACTAGTGAGGGGTTGTTCCTTCCACCCCTCCTATCCATCATTAAATACATCATCCGTTCCATGGACCTCTGTCGCCGCATTTCCGTTGGCGGTGGCAACAAAAAGAAAACGGTGGTAGATGAAAATGTCTGCAAACAGCACCCTTATGGGGTATGTGAGGCGCTCCCGCAACGGCGGGGCCCTCAAAGTGAGCGTGTCTAGGAATGCCTTCGAGAATGCTACGAGGTACAGGACCCAGGACGGGACCGAGTACGTCGGCATGATCATAAACCTCAACAAGCTGAGGTCGCTGCTCTCCGGAGAGCAGGAGGTAACGGCCATAAGCCAGATCCTCGGCGACGAGGGAAAGAAGTAGTCGTCTGATACTGCTTCAGGGGCGGGACGGTTCGCTGTCCCGCCCGCATCTTATTTTCACTGGTCCTAATCGAAGAGGCGGTCCAGGAGCTCCTTGTCATCCTTATCGAGGTTCTCGATCGCTGCCTTCTCCGGGGCCTTTTTTTCGGCTTCCTTGGAAGCTCCGGCGGTCCCTTTCTGGGCATCCGATGGGGCCTTTCCTTCCTTATCCGTTGCAGGTTCAGGCCTCTCCTTGGAGGCCTCGGCCGCCCCCTTCTCCTCCTCCCATTGCTTCAGCTCCTCAACGGATGCCTCCTTTCCGTAGAGCTCCCGGTACAGCACCTTCCTCTCGGCCATGGGGTCCTTTGCCTTCTCCCTCTCCCTCTTCCTCTTTAGCAGGAGAAGGGCGATGGTGATCGGGGCGATGATGAGAAGCACTATCAGAAGGAAGAACGCAGGGATCACCAAACGGTCGGGCAGGATGCCCAGGAAAGGAAGGATGGATGTCAGGAACCCGATGATATCGTCGGTGAGAGGGGCCGGTCCATCGTCCGAAGGGGCTTCCTGGACCTTAACCCGTATCCCCTGGGAAAGATAGGTAGTGGTGCCATCCTCTGAGACCGCCCTTATCGTAAGTACATAATCCTTCCTCGGTGCGTTCTCCGGCGGGGTGATGACCACGCTCAGTTCGATGGGCCTCTCATGGGCCAACCCTTTGGAGGGCTCCACGCGATAGGTCGCAACCGGTCTACCCGAGACCTCCAGGTACGCCCACCCTTTCTCTATGAGCTCTCCCTCAAGATGGAGCGTCACATTGTCCTCCAGGCTGCCCAGGTTAACGATCTCGACCTTGAGGGGTTTGCTCTTCGTCACCCCTTTTCCCCTATAGACCTGGTGGTCCGAGGGTGCATCGATCCTCACGGAATAATCGGAGAGCTTGAGGAGGGTGGTCCTGACCCTGGAATAATTGCCGTTCTGGAAGGCCATGACCCCGACCGTGTAAGCGCCCAGTGGAAGTTCGGTCCCGGACAGGTCGTAAGAGGTCCCCTCACCCGTAGAGGTCCAATCGAGCACCCTGCCATCGGTGCGCTTCAACCCTATACGTACCAGGTACGTTATGGCAGACCCATCATCACCCGAAGCTGGAGGCCAGTTCAAGGTGATGTTCGTCGTCGTCGTGTTGAATGGACCGAACCGCCCCACCATCGAGGGAGGGGCCGGACCCGAATCGACCACCCTGAACTGGTGGTCAAGGATATCATAGCCTCCTATGTTGTCCGTGACGTTTATCTTGAGCAGGTAGTAGCCGGGGTTCAGCGATTCCATGTCGGGAACATCGAAGAACGTGCTCAGGCCCGTATCGAACCAACCCGTTATCTCCAGCTTCCCGGGCATCCGGTGGAGCTTCACGCTGTAGTAGAGGGGGTCGTCTTCCTCGTCGTACGCGCTGTCCCACCAGATGTGCGGAGTTGGGGAATTGACGAGACCCGGTCTTGCCGTTCCCTTGAAGACGGGCCGATAGTTTACGGGGATGTCGACATTCACCCTGAGCTGGTCGGTAACGGCCTCGTTCCCGATATTGTCCGATGCCTTCCATTTGACGAAGTTATAGACCCCTTCGTCCGGGAACGTTATCCACTTCCAGGCGCGGTAGGAGCTCTCGCCCAGGGGTTCTATTCCGTCGGGGAGCGCCCAATCCGTATAAGCGCCCGTCGTCGTCCTGTAGGCCCACATCATCGTACCGGGGTCCACTCCTGTGGTGTTCAGGTTCGTTGTCCCGGGGTTTATGTCCCTCCAGACGATGGAGCAGTTCACATTCCCGTATATCTGCGTATTACGCGGATCGGGGACCACATCTTTGTAGTATGGTGCCTCGAAATCGACCCACACATTCACCATGTTCGATGCCGTCGGCCCGTTGAAGACCCTGTCCTTGGCCTCGAAGGCCACATGGTTCTCCGTGCCTATGCCGAACTTCACATCAGCCCACGCCTCGTAGGTGTCATTGTCCATCATCTCGTAGCCGGTGATGGGGACGCCCAACTGGAGGTTGCCGGGCCCGTTGACGGACTTCCTGACGAGGATGGTCCTGGGATCGACCCCGGCCCCGCCGCTGTCCACGACCCTGACCCTGCACCTCACGGTCTCGGTGGGGATCCATACCGCTTCGTCCGGACCAAGGACGGTCAGGATGGGGGGCGTCGTATCGATAAGTGGACCGGGGAAGATGCCTGTTGCCAAATCGTGGCCTGCGATCCCGTCGCTGACCTCCATCCTCCAGTAGTACTGTCCCGGCTGCGAAAGGACCAATGACGCAAAAAAGGGGACCCCGTCCATGAAATAGATGTCAGCAGGTCCGCGGGTCCTTTCCATGATGAGCCAATCATCCAACGCCTCGACCGTCCCTTCAGCGTCAGAATAGAGCATGACTCGCGGGTACCCCGTGCCGGGGACATCGTTGTCCTCGTCCTTGTAAACGAGCGTGAAGTTGTAAATGGTCTGGAGACCGCCTATATGGTTCGAGAAACCGCTGTTCCCCGTGAACGCAGGAAAGAGAAGGATGGGCATCTCGTTGGGTGCGGTCAATGATACGGAGTTCCTGGCGAAGTGAAGGTCCCTATAGGCCGAGCCTGGATTATCGGGCCTTGTATCGGCCCAAACGCACAGAGGCCTCCCATCATTGTCGAAGATGCCCAGGACCGATTCCTGGTCGGTCCGGTCCTCCTCGAACCTGTCGGTATCGTCGACACGGAGCATACCTCCCCAGGTCTCCCCCCCGTCCTCTGATATTATGGAGTATGCCTCGGACTCTCTGTGGGCCTGATCGATGGGGACCGACCTGTTCCAGGTCAGAAGTATCCTTCCATCTCCCATCGCGTCCATGCAGGCGAACGAGTCACCTGTGCCCTCAGGGGTGTTCAGAAGCCTCTTGTTCCCCGAGAAGGTGGTGCCGTTGTCGTCGCTCCTCACGAAGAACACTTCGTGGGCATCCGTCCTAAGGTCGTTCCATGCGATGTAGAGCGTCCCGCGGTCGTCCGTTGCCGGATAGGGATCGGTCCTCTCGTTCCCTATCTCCGCATCGTCCGATAGGAGCACCTCGGGAGAGAACGATACACCTCTGTCGTGGGAGACCGCGATGAAGGGCGAGAGCCCCTTCTCAAGGTCCCTCATGTCATCCCAGGTCACGTACACATTATCACCCCACACGGCGCACCTGGGATGATAGTGGTTCCTCAGGTCCAACCCGTCAGTGTTGATCAGAACGGGAGCGGACCATGTTGCCCCTGAATCGTCCGAGAAGGAGGACCATACGTTCAGGTAGGCACCCGAATCCTTTTTATCTAGCCAGACGCAGAAAAGTCTCCCGTCCTCCATGACCTCGATGTCCGGGCCCATGGCATCCCAGGTCCTGTAGCCCTTCACGGGATCGACCTTGACCGGCTTGGTGAAGTTCCTTCCATCACGGGTCGTCGTGTGGAGTATATTGGCAGGTCTGGTCATGGTCGGCTCCTCGTTCCACTCCCGCCAGTCCTCCCAGACGATGTGAACCGTACCGTCCAGGCCAACGGCCATCCTTGGGGTCACCAACTTCTTGTGGGACATGTCGTTCGAGGAGTTGCCGTCTCGAAGGACATCATCGACCCTTTTGGCGGGTCCCCATGTCCTGCCATTATCCTCGGATATGGTCATGTAGGCACCGTAGAAGAAGGTCTGATCGCTCCGGTAGAGGACGTATAACCTGCCGTTCTGGTCCGTGCAGATGTCCGTCGGGGTCTGGGTCCTCAGCGCATCGGTCCCATCGAGCATCCTGATGCTCGCCGAGTAAACGGGCGCCCCGGCCGAGACATCTCTACCCCCGTAAGGGACGATGACCAAGACCATGAACATGGCCGTAAGCAGTACGCCCACCTTGCCTTTTCTCATCTTCCGACCTCCGGGAGTCGGGGGAGCCCCCCGGTCCGAGAAAAGGACGCCGTGGGTATATTAAAAGTTGCGTCGGCCCCGGTCCGGGTCAGCCCATGAGAGCATGTGCTCCCGCTGCAAGGGACAGCATCCCCGAGACCGCCGCAATGATCAGCACAACGGTTCTGAAACGTCCCTCTCTGAAGTTCCTTGAAAAGGCCATCCCGATGACCAACCCCATGGCTGTGGATGGAAGGAGCACCAGGGAGAGGCCCCAGACATCCATCGTCAGCACACCGGTCGCGGCGAACAGAAGGAGCGTGAGGAGGTTCAATGAAAGGAAGTAACCTGCAAGGTTCGCCCTGAAACGCTCCTTGCCCATCCCCTCCCTCTGGAACGCAAGTACGACAGGTGGACCGCTCATGGATATCGCCCCGTTCAGGACACCGCTCGTGAGCCCTATCGCAAGGGTCGCCGGCATACCGGACTCCTTTGCCCTTGGCCTCAAGAACAGAAGGAGGAGAGAGGATACGATTATGACCGCACCGATGGCGACCCTCAGCAGGTCGGATCCCACGGTCAACAGTAAAAGGGTCCCAAGAGGGAGCCCGAACGCTGCTGATATGAAGAGGGGAAGGACCTTCCCAATCCTTGCGGACCTTGTTCGGGTCAGGAACAGTACCGTGTTCATGAAAGTGCCCTGCAGCAAGGCCAGTGGTATCACGGTCCTGGGTTCTAAGAAAAGGACCATTAGAGGGACTATGATGAGGCCTGAACCGAACCCGGCCAGCCCCTGGACCGCTGCGGCAATGAACAGGACCAAGGCCCCCAAAAGGAGGACGAGCAGAGGTTCCACGACGGGGACGAGCGGACATGGACGATTAAAAGGTTCCCAAGGTCTGAACTATATCAGGAATGGGGTCCTATCCCTGTAGGTCCGGTATTCAGGGAAGCTCACTGTCATCTCGCCCTCCTCCTTCCGGCAAACCCTGATATAGAACACGATGAGGACCGTCGAGAAGATGCAGTTCAGGAGCGTGGGCCAGCCAACGAGCCATCCCGCGATGACAAGTATGAAGCCAAGGTACTGGGGGTGCCTTGATACCGAATATGGGCCTTTTGTCACCAGACCCTCCTTTTTGACCCCCTGGTAAAGGGTGACCCACCCCAGGACGACGAAGACCGTCCCGATCAGCATGAGGAGCGACCCGTAAACCATAGGGGCCGTGAACAGGAAGTCCACACCAAGGAGGTGGACCGACAGTACAGTATAGAGGCCTTCCGGCCCTGTACCCCCAAAAAGCCTTGATGCGAAAAGGACGGTGAAGGAGAGCCCGTACATCTCCACGAAGAGGGATATGAAGAAGGCGACCACAAGACCCGATGACCTCCAATCGAACCTCTTCCTGAAAGAGAGGGGGATAAGGAAGGCAGAGAAGAGGAGCACGTTCAACAGGACGATATGCCATTCCCCCGTTATCGTCCTCCCCTCTATGGAACCCAGGAAGTGGGCCGACAAGTGGTCCAGCAATGCGTCCATGTCCAGCAGGAACGATGCGAATAGGGCCAAGAACAGAGCCCTTAGGACCCAGTTGATGATCGGGACCTTCCTCATCTTCACCATCATCCGCCCCTTTCCCCGCCTGACAGATCCCATTTTAGCTCCGGTCTGTCCGTGATGATGGCTCCGACACCCCATCCGATGAGCATCCTGGCCCTTTCCATATCGTTCACGGTCCATGCATGGACCTCGAAACCGGCCCGGATGCATTCTCGGACCACCTCCTCCGTCATGAACCGGTGGTCCAGCCCTATGGTCCTGACGGCAAGGTGCCCCCCGACCTCGACCACACCCTCAGGAACCCCTTCCACAAGGATACCTATCCTGACCTCCGGGCATAGCGGGGCGAACTCCATGAGCTCTATGGGGTTGAAAGAGGTGACAAGGAGGGACCCGGGCGCAAAGGGTCCTTCATCGACGGACCGCCGCAGCATGGATGCAACAGGACCTGCCGTTCCCTCCCCCTTAAGCTCGATATCGACACCGCACTGCCCCCCGATCAGCTCGAGGACCTCCCTTAGCATCGGGACCCGCTCACCCCCACCTGCATCCAGCTCCCTGAGATCGGATAGCGTCATTGAAGATACGGGGCCGAAGCCGTCCGTCGTCCTGTCAAGAGTATCGTCATGGATGACGACCAGCTCCCCGTCCGATGAGAGATGGACGTCGAGCTCTATCATATCCGCTCCAAGCTCCAAGGCCTTCCTGAAGGATGCGAGCGTGTTCTCAGGGGCATGGGCGGCCGCTCCCCTGTGGCCTATGACAAGGACCATGCCCCAGCATAGCATCGGGTGTAGATATCCATTGGGGCCTTCGTCAGGTCTTTTTCTCGAAGGGGAACTTGTACTTGATGAGCCCCATCTCGTCCCTCATGGTAAGTATCTCGCCCTGAAGGCTCACGTTGATAGGAGCCCCTCTTTCCCTGGTCGAGACCATGTGGATATGCTCCTTCTCGCCTGCGGTGTAGATACGCCCGTAGCCATGGGCCTTCCTGGAGCCCCTCAGCTGCCTCATGACCTCACCGGCCGAGCGTTCGAACTCGTCCATGGTCGTGAAGGATGATATGTCAACGGCCATGAAGAAGTGGCCAACATTGACACCGGTGATGGCCTTGAGGAACGGACCTCCCTGGAGGGCAGAGGAGAGGACCTCCACCACGGTCGAATATCCGTATCCCTTGTACCCTGCGGTATCCTCACCGGGGCCCCCAAGGGGTAAAAGGGCCGCTTTTCCGGTGATGAGGGCTTTGAGGATCTCGCTTGAATCCGTCAGCGTACTTCCATCCTCCCCAATTACGAGGCCCTCCGGGACCTGTCTTCCTTCCCTTGCATAGTACTCTATCTTCCCCCTCTGCCAGATCGATGTGGCGCAGTCAAGGACGAAGGGGAACTCCTCATCTGTGGGGAACGCTATGGTGAACGGATTGGTCCCAAGCATGGCCTCGGTCCCGAAGGTCGGGGCGACAGAGGGGCGAGCGTTCGTGCCGGTGATGCCCAGCATCCCGGAAGCGGCCGCCATGGTGGCATAGTACCCCGCGGCCCCGTAATGGGTCGAGTTCCTTACCGCCACCATCCCCATCCCGTACTTCTTGGCCTTATCGATGGCAAGCTGCATGGACCGCTTACCCACCGGGAAGCCCATGCCGAAACGTCCGTCGATGACTGCGGTTGTCGGGCCGTCCCTGACGATCGACATCTCAGCGTCCGCTGACTGCTGGCCTTTACGGATGCGGTCATAGTAGAACGGTTTCAATCTGTTCACGCCGTGAGAGCTTATCCCTCTTCGGTCAGCATAGGAGAGAACCTCGGCGCAGACGTCCGCATCGTCAGGCGGCACCCCCAACTTCATGAATACGTCCGCAGTGAAGTGCTCAAGGACATCATAGCTTAGATGGACCGTCCCTTCCTCTTCTTCCTTCTTCACCATTCAGACCACCTGTTCCTTGAAGACCCCTAATAGTACCCTATGACGGACCGGCATCACCTGGGCAATTTCCCCTTGGTGCCGCAGTACGGGCAGATTATGTCATGGCCCCCTTGCTTGACATGGAACATACCGGAGCACTTGGGACATTTGAGCGTCAGCTCCTTGACCTTATCATAAGCTTCCTTGAGCCGGTCCTGGGTGTCCGGGTCCAGTTCCCCTACGGCACCGCAAGCGGGGCACTTCGCCTCCGATACCGGGCCCTTGAGCTCGAAGAGCTCACCGCACGCGGGACATACGATGGGGACCGGTTCTGGCCCTTCTTTGGGGGTCTCAGGCGCTTCGGTCCCTGGTCTGCTCTCGTCCCAGGGCAGAGAATCTATGCTGCCCTTTGCCCCACAGTGTTTGCATACCGTATGCAGAGGCCTCTCGCCTGTGTCCTGCTCGGTGAAGAGCTTGCCGCAGGCCGGGCATTTGACCTTGACCTTGCGGACCTGAGGAGCGGGCTTCTCCTCCTTGGACTGCTGTAAAGTTGGTGCTGCGGCCCCTGATGCCAGGGGTCCGCCGGGTGAGGAAGGTGCGACCGCGGGTGGGACGGGGGGCCTGAACTGGGGCTGCATTGCGGGAGGCGCCATCCCTTCGACCGGAGGAGGTCCCAGCAGGTCCTCCATCCTGTCGGTCGCCTTCTTCTTCCTGAATACCAGGAAGTAGAGAAGAATGAGTACGACCAGGACGAGGATGATGCCTGCAATGATAGGAAGGACGGACGTTCCCTCCTTTTCCGGCACCGTCACCTGGAAGGTTGTGATCCCCTGGGAAGTGACCTCGGTCGAGCCCGATTTGACCGTACCCCTCACTGTCAGGGTATGTTTTCCCTTCGAGAGCCGCGAGGTTGCGAGATCGTACTGCCAGCTGTCGGTCCCGTCCGCTTCCTCCCATGCCTTGCCGTCTATGCTGATCTCGACCAGCTTAACTGTCCAACCGGATGGGGGCTGCATGGAACCCTTGACAACGATCGTACCACTGAGCTTGGCCCCTGAGGGAGGGAACCTCACTTCTGGAGGCGATAGCCTCACGACCCTTATCGTAACGGTGTAGAGACCGAACAATGAGCCGTCGGTCACGTTGGTCCGGACATCGTAGTTCCCCGGTTCGAGGTAGGTATGCGACATCTCATTGGTAAGAGAGGCTTTCACTGACTGGCCGTCCCCGAAATCCAGATCGTACTTGAGGAGCCTGACATCTGACCTGTCATCGTCTGTGGCCTGGATGGTGAACCTCACACTGCCGTTGACGAGGAGAGTGGAAGATGGGTCCGTCCTGATGTCCGTGACCCTTGGAGGATGGTCACCCCTAAGCTTTATGTCCAACCTGTCGGTGGCCCCCCTCCTGTCGCGGACAAAGAGGACCACCCTTATCGTGGAGGTCCCCGTGATCGTCAGACGGAGGGTTTTGCCCGTGCGCTCCTCATCGTTGTCGGTGTCACCGTCGTTATCGGCGTCCTTGTCGGCATCCGTATCCCAGAAGAATGTGAGGTTGCTCCTCTCCCTCACATCTATGATCCCGTTCCCGTTCGCATCATCCTCGGGGTCGTAGGAAGGTGAGGCATCGAGCTCCGCGCTGCCCCTATTGTCCTCCAATGGGACGATGACCGTTCTGTTCAGGGCTTCGTCATAGCCTGCTATTTTGGCAATTGGCCTTTCGTTCGGATAGACCGCTTCGATGGTGAACGAGGCCTTCGAATCCGCAAAACCGTCCGTAACGGTCAATGCAACTGTGTGGGGCCCCTCCTCTGCGAAGAGGTGCACGACGGAGAAACCTTGCGTATCGGTCGAACCGTCGCCGTCCATGTCCCAAAGGTAGGATAAGGGGTCACCATCCTCGTCCGAGGAGCCGTTGGCAGTGAGCGTGAAGGCCTCTCCCATGTTGACGAATGAGGGGGCCTCTATGACAGCAACAGGAATGGTGTTGATCATCAGAACGAGCTGGGCGGTGGAACGGCCGTCCGCCATGGAACCGTCATCGACGTTAAGGGTGACTGTCGCGCTTCCCCATACCAAGTATGCGTGCAGGACCTCCTCCCCCTCGTCCGTTGCCCCGTCGCCGAAGTCCCACAGGAACACCAGCTCATCGCTGTCGCTGTCGGTCGAAGCCGAGCCGAGGAACCTGATCTCATCCGTCACGTTCACAGTGGGCTTGCCGCCCCTCGACCGGACGTCCGGTGTGGAGATCCTTGCGATAGGCTGGGTGTTCTCCACTTCGATATCGACCGATCCCGTATCGGACAAAAGGTCGCTGTCCGTGACCTTGAGAGTGATGTTGTGATGCCCTTCCTCAAGGGTGGTATTGAGGTACAGACCGTAGCCCAGGACCCTGCCTCCAGATATGTTCGTCCCCCATGTGTAATTGAGGGCCTCTTCGGCATTGGGGTCCGATGTCAAGGACGCATCGAACCTGATGGTCTCCGATTTCTTGTATGTCAGGTCCGCCCTCCTTGGCAGCACCTCGAAGGCTGCCACCGGGGGCATAGGGTCCTCCCTGATGACTATGTCCGAGGTGGCGATGGACAAACCACCATTGCGGTCCGATACGCTGAGCGATATCCTGTGTGGGCCCAATGATGAGAGCTTCCGTGTGAAGTACCTCTGGGTCGACAGCTGGCCCGATACATTGTCGGTCCAATCGAAGCCAAGGGGCCTCCCCTCCGGGTCGGAGCTGGAGTTGGCCGAGAAGATGATCTCCTGTGACCTGTAATATGAAGGGGGGGAAGGGGTGGGACCGAGCAAGACGGGAACGGGTTTCGTGTTGGTGGTCACAATGACCCTGACCTCGTCCGTATCGGAGAGCCCCTCGGCATCGGTCAGGGTAAGTCTGAACTCCATGTTCTCTTCCACGCTGACCTTGAAGCTGGGCGAAAAAGTGGTCGCATTCACCAGAACGACACCGGTATGGGATATACAGCTCCAGGTCTTAGTACAACCACTGATATCCTCGTCCGTAGATGCAGACCCGTTCAGTGTGATGATATCGTTCAAGAGCACCTGATCGTACCCGGGGGCCATCGTGATGTCCTCTCCGGCCTTCGCATCCGGGGGCGAATTATCCCCACGGCCGGGAGGGGCGTCAAATATGAGGAGCATCGATGCAAGGAGGACCAGCACGGCCATTGCCACCGGTGCCCTACTGGGACCCCTGTTCGGAGAGCTTCGACCAAAAAGGTTCATCTGACCCCTCAAGTACAACACTCCTAATTATCTATTGCCTGCAAAGCCTGCAAATGGACAATAGGCCATCAGAACGCAGGTTCTAAAACCTTTTTATCGTCCATGGAGCGCTGTGCCCTACCTCCAGTTGCCTATGGCCTCTCAGAGGAAGTCCTTCAGGACCATGACCTCGTCCAGAGGTCCTATGGCCTTTATCTTCTTCATGGCATAGGCCATGAGCGGGTTCATCTTCTTGTTCAGGACCTTTTCGAAGGTCTGTGTGTCCGTTATCACCTTGATGGTCGGTGACCCGGCCTCCCCTTCCCGTGGTTCCAGCATCCGGCCTCCCTTGACCTCCAATGTGTAGGTCCTCTCATCGGAGAACTCTATCACCATGACCCGGTCCTTCTGGTTCGCCACCTCTCTGACCTTCGGGTCCGTCTCTATCCTCCTGTTCACCTCTTTGCTCATTCCCATAAGGGTCTCCATCATGGACATCTGTTCACCTTCCCGCCTCTACTCCTTTCCAGACAGTTATCGTTCCGTCGGAGGGACGAACCTCCACCGTATCGCCGGTCGCTATGGCCTGGAACCGTTCCTCTGGTATCCGGTGCACCAAAGGGATGTCCGCTATGATGCATCCCATGGCAATTATGGCCTCCGCTCTCTTCATGAGCATGGCCTTCGGGGCGGTCCCGTTGAGCTTCATGTTGTAGATGACGTAGGACCCGACCGTGGAGCCGGCGCCCTCAGGGAAGACCAGGACCCTGTCCCTCAGATTGCCTGACGCCCCGTCCCTATTTATCTCCCCCGTGGCCGGGTCGACATCGCCCAGGAATGATATGGGCCTATCCCATTTCAGGGCGCGCCCCCTTACCGGAGCGCTTCCCACGCCCTTAAGGGCCACTCCCTGGAAGGTAAGGGATGATGAAGGTCCCATCAAATGGTCCGTGCTCATCTCACGGCACCTGCTGCCTCTTCTCGGGCGGTTTGACCCCCTGAGGGGGCTGAGCAGGCGGGGGCTGCACTACAGGCGCCGCTTGAGGGGGCGAGGCTCCCACATAATGGACCTGAGGTCCAGTCGGTGGTCGGGCGGCAGGAGTGAGCTGTCCGGGTTGGGGCAGGGGTTGGGACGCGAACGTGTTCGCGGTCGAAAGCACTGCAGGGGCTTTCTCTGCCTCGGCCATCATTAGGGCCAAGGGGTCTATCTCGGTGGTCGGGTCGGAACTGTCCGGGACCCCTGTCTCGATCTGTATCTCGCTGTCGAACACTGGCCCCTTATGGTCCGGCTGCGACTCCTCTATTATATTATTCTGGTCGAACGGGTTCTGGGCCCTCACCGCTTTGATGTCGGTCCTTGCCATTCCCATATCCTCGTAGGCGCTGCCGTATGTCTCGCCTTCCAGTTTGACATCTTCCAGTTTGACCGTGCTATCAAAGACCTTGACCTCTTCGGCCGAGACCTGGATCCTCTTCTGGTCGAGCCTGCTCTCAATATCGTCATAGGAGCTCATTGTATCAGCATAGCTGGGCTTTGCCATCTTCTTGGCCATCCTTACCCTGATCTCCTCCGGGGTGGCCTTCCTCCATGCTGCGTACTTCAAGGCCTTCCAGGGCGTCTTGGCATAGAGTGGGTCGTAGATCTCGACCATCAGCTCTGCATTCAGGTCCTTACCCGTTCTCATGGCATCCTTCCTGATCTTCTCCGCAGCCTTCTGCTCGTCGAACTGGAAGGGATCGGTGCAGAGCGACCACCCACGGTCCTCTAGCGCTCTGAAGACCTCCCTCTCCCTGTCAACGGTTATCGTTTCGAACCTGAACTCCTGCTTCTTTCCGAAAAGACCCATTATGGAACCTCCAGAAGGTAAGACCTCATCATGGGGCCGCACGGGGGCTGACCCGGAGGTAAGGAGAGGGGGCTTGGGTTATTTTTTTATTTCCATTGGTGGTTAGCCCATGGTAGGACGGGACCCAAGGCCCCGGCAAGTGAGATCATGCCCATATCACCTCTGGAGGGACACGTCCCCCGAATAGGAAGGAAGAGGACCGCCACAAGGAGGGAGCGCCCTCCCTGGGTCACCTGGATAGCCCTCTGTCTGGGCGTGTTCTTCACGGGGACCGGACTGGTCATGCTCCTCTGGGGCCTCTCGTGGCAGTCATGGTCCATATCGCCGCAATCGATAGGCGAGGAGGAGCTCCAGGGCGGGCCGATCATCCTTCCACTTGGTGCATTCTGCCTTGTCCTTGGCATCATGTGGCTCTTTCAAGGCTGGACAGGCTTCCGAAGGCCTGAAGAGGGAGACGGAACAAGGGTCTGCCCCAACTGCCGCCATAGGGTCGAGGAGGACCTGGATTTCTGTTATCACTGCTTGAAAAGGCTCCAAAGCCCGGAGAGGGATGCGGCTTCCAAGGTGGGGGCAAGCTCGGAGGAGGGCGGGAAGCGAGGGAAGCTCGAGCTGGAGGCCCTCAACGGCAAGGGAAGGGGTCAGCGAAAGTAATTTTATGACCTATCCGATATGGTCCGCCATGAAGAGCTCCCTGAACGCTCTTAAAAGAAGCCAGATATTCAAGGACCAGTCCAAGCTCTCCTTCGATTTCGTACCGAGCGACCTTCCTGGCAGGGAGAAGGAGATGGACTATATAGGGCGGCTTTTCAGGCCTGTGATATATGAGCGAATGGGGCAGTCCTGCCTTGTGACCGGACCTGTCGGCTCAGGAAAGACCGCCGTTGTCAAGAGGTTCTGCTCCTTCCTCAAAGATGCAGGCATGGAGAACAAACGCAGGATCGAGTTCGTCCATATCAACTGCAGGAACCGCAAGTCCGAATCCATGGTCCTCCTCTCCATACTCACCTATTTCGACCAGAGGTTCCCCGACAGGGGATTCTCGATCCCCGAGATGCTCGAGATACTCAAGAAGCACCTCAAGAAGAAGGAATGCCACCTTGTGATCGTTCTTGACGAGGCCGATGTCCTCTTGAAGAGGTCAGGTTCGGACCTCATCTATTCCTTCACTCGTGTCCAGGAAGAGGACGCGGAGCTTCTGGGGGCGCTCTCCCTCATTTTGATATCTCAGAAATCCGTGGTGACGCTCCTGGACAAGGCCTCTCTCTCCACCTTCAAGAGGACCAATATCCTAGAGTTCGCCAAGTACGACAGGGAAGAGCTGCAGGCCATCGTGGACCAGAGGATAGACCTTGCCTTCCACCAGGGAACGGTCTCGGGCGGTGTCTCCGAGATGATCTCGTCCATGGC
>JALOTP010000087.1 GCA_025457865.1 Thermoplasmatota archaeon
TGACGTGCGACCTATGCGGATCGAGCATAGTGGTACCTGTGGGAGCGGCAGGGACGGTCGAGTGTCCTCTTTGCGGTGAGAAGAAAGCGATCTGAGCATGACGAATGTAGGGTCTATGAGGGCGTTCCTTAAGCGGAACGCCCCTTTGATATCAGATGAACCGTTCGAAACGGTCCTTCTTTGCTTTGCAGATTGGACATACCAAGGGTGGTTCGTCCCTGGCACAGAGGTAGCCGCATACATTGCACCTCCAAACAGGGTATTTGGGCCCAGATAGGCCGAATAGGGCATTTGAAATTGGGCCAGGTTCATTTGAGCGTCCGCCCTTTTTCCTTTCCGCCTCCAGAGGCCTTCTCTCAGGTATGGGCATAGGTTGCCTCTTTCCGTCCCTGATATCATCATCGACGTAAAGTGCGCAGTAGCAGGCACCGAACTCATCTAGGTCCTTGTCCCTGTAATCGCAGGGACAGATGATGTCATTGTCCTTTTCTGCCGTACCGTCCGCAAGTCGGCAGGGGCAGGCCCAATATCCATACCTGCTTTCGTTAACCAACAGACCGCGTGCCAGCTCCACTGTGAACTCCTTGTCAGGATTGAGGTTGTACCCGCTCTGCTTTGCATCCTTCTCCAAACGGTCCCTGAGGGTGGCCGCTTCCGAATCGGTTGGCACACCCTTATCGTTCATAGGCCCAAAGCCCCCTTGATATCGGCTTCCTGGTAGCCTACGATGCATTTTTGTTTGTTCAGGACGATGGTCGGGAACGAGCAGCGGGGGTTCCATTTCATGATCTCCTCCTCCACCTCGTCCCTGGTCTTTCTGTCCAGCTGATCTACGAAAATATAGCTGTACTCGACCTTCATATCGGTCAGGAGCTGTTTGGTCTTCTTGCACCAGACGCATGTGCTGAGAGCATAGAGAACAACCTCGCCCCTTCTATCCCCTTCGACCCTTGTAAGCGTGTACATGAGCTCATTCCCCTGACCAGTTCTAATTGGTCACTAGTTGAGAAATAGATGGCCTTATTATATATCCATTTTCCCACAATGGAAGGGATCGACAAGGGTCCTGGTAATATCGATGTCTCATCCGAGCTTGTTGTAGATCGCAGAGGTCACGAATATCCCCACCATCACGAATACGATGACACCGCTGGCCGCAACATCGAAGAGGGCCGAGAGGAATATCCCTGATATCACACCGACCAGACCTATCAATATCGAAGTGACGGCCGTCCCTTTGAAAGAGAGGTTGAACTGGATCGCCGTCAAGCCAGGCAGCACCATGAAGGCCGTGACGAGGATGATCCCGACGACCTTGATGGAAATCACTATTGCGACCGCTACGAGGATGTTGAAGCTGACCGATAGCAGGGTCACAGGTAATCCCAGAAGCCGCGAGTCCTCCTCATCGAAGGTGAGGGATAACAGTTCACGATGGAAGGTCCAAAGGTATGCTATGGCCAGGATCGCGACGGTGGCCACAGAGTAGATCTCCCCTTTGGAGATGGTCAATATCGATCCGAACAGATAGCTGAAGACATCCACATTGAACCCGCCCGCAAGACTGATCAGTATGAGGCCTGTGGAAAAACCCAACGCCATCATCACAGCTATGGCCGAGTCGGACTGCGCCATCCCTTTCTTCCTTAGATAGGTGATACCGGTCATAGAGGCCAATGCCGTGGCC
This sequence comes from Thermoplasmatota archaeon, assembly GCA_025457865.1. Classification (GTDB taxonomy): domain Archaea; phylum Thermoplasmatota; class Penumbrarchaeia; order Penumbrarchaeales; family Penumbrarchaeaceae; genus JALOTP01. The sequence continues at coordinate 1,688 of JALOTP010000087.1, forward strand.
AATGAGGTCCAGAGGACGTTTATCCCGAGGAATAGACCAAGGGCTATGCCCCCGAAGACACTGTGCGCGATCCCATCCGTGATCATCGATTGTTTCTTCAATATCAGGAACAATCCAATCCAGGAGCAGGTGATGGCGACCAGGATACCCCCGATGAGGGCGAACTGGAAGAACTGGTAGCCGAGAAGGTCGGCTAGGTCGTTCAGTCCGATCTCAGCCATCCTTGAACTCCCCCTTGCACTGGTGTTGATGGTACGCGAACTGGAAATGTTCGCCATAGGTCTCCTTCAGGATCGGATTCGGGTCGAAATGGTCAGTTATCGGGCTCGTTCTCACCAACCGGTTGACGCATATCATATGGGACATCCGGCAGAAGACGGCTGCGAGATCGTGGGACACCATCAGTATCGTCATCTTCCGTTCAAGATTGAGGTCTGAGAGCAACTTGTAGAACCGCTCCTGGGTCTGAGAGTCCACACCGCTAACAGGCTCATCGAGGATGAGTATGGAGGGGTCCCTTACGAGCGCCTTTGCCAGGACAACCCTCTGCTTTTGCCCCCCGGAGAGCTGGCCTATACGTTTTTTTGCCAGGTCAGAGATACCCATGTACTTTAGGGTGCCCTCCACCGTCTTTCGGTCCTCTCTGCCCAGTGGACGCCCCATCCTCTTCCTCGTCAACCTACCAAGGGATACGAGCTCGCGGACGCTCAGGGGGAACTGTTCGTCGAAAGCTATCGCGTTCTGGGAGAGGTAGGCTATCCTGCCCCAATCCTTGAAATGTCTCAGGTCGTGGCCGAAGAGGCGCACCCTTCCGGATACGAACGGGATGACCCCGAGGACCGCCTTGAGGATGGTCGTCTTTCCCCCGCCGTTAGGGCCTACCATTCCGATGTAGTCCCCCGCATGGACCACGAAAGAGGCGTTCTGGATCACTGTCTGGCCTGAACGAACGACGGTCAGACCTTCGACCTCTATGACCTTTCCTGAGTGCCTGGCATCAGATGTGAGCTGATGCCCATCGCATTTTTCGTCGCAGCCCTCCAGGTCAACTTTGCCTTTCACTCGATCGCACCACCATTACTCGGCCTCGAGCCCTATCCTTAGGTTCCTGAGGTTCTCGTACATTATCTCGAAGTAATCCATATCCGCGTGAGCTCCCATCCTCCCATGAAGCCCGTCCAGTATAAGAATATCTGCCCCCGTTTCATCGGAGACCGTCTCCATGTATTGATCTGAGTACACCGGCTCCACGAAAATGTAGCCGAGGTCCTTCTCCTCTATCATCCTCACGAGGTTGGCGATATCATTTATCGAAGGCTGCTCGTCGCCCGAAATGCCGATGGCCGAGCGGGTCTCGAACCCGTATCGCTTGGCCAGATAGTTGAATCCCTCATGCGTCGTTATGATATCGTTCTTCTTGCGGTCCTTCAACCCTTCCTTGAAATCCGAATCAAGCTTGTTGAGCCTATCCTTTAGTGAAACCGCGTTACTCGCGTACTCAACGGCATGCTCCGGGTCGGCCTCTGAGAAACCCTTCGCGATGTTATCCACCTGGACCATCGCAAGGACCGGATCGAGCCAAAAGTGGGGATCGTTCAGACCGTGCCCGTGCTCATGCTCATCTCCTCCTTCATCGTGATGCTTCTCCATGAACACGAATCCGAAGGTGCCCGCGGAAGTGGAAGAGATCGAGATTATGAAGTCCCCCGGCTCCATATCGAAGACCCGGAGAATTGCCACCCCGGGATACTGAGAGGATGGATCGATCGACATCTCGGGTTCCAACGCGACTCCGTTCGAGGTGATCGTGAACGAGACCGTTGTGGCGGTCGCGACGATGTATTCCGCATCCTCCTCCGAATGGAGTTTGATGTATCCTTTTCGGAGGCCCGATCCGGCATGAAGAGTGACATTTCGGCAGGTGTTGGCGGGACCGATCGCTGGAGCGCTCGATTCGGCCGCAGTCGCCTGGACATTCTCGAAGGGGCCTTCGGAGAGGTGCTCCTCAACGTCGCCGATCATCTCCATGACCTCTGCCGACATCTGTAATCCGACGTTCTCGCTCGTGTCGACGATCAGGAGGTCATTGTTCTGGGACGAACCTATGAAATCCTTGACCCACGGTTCGAATCCACCGCCGTTGTATATGAAAATGTCGGAACGGTCCACCTTCAGTATGTCCGACACCTTCGGCTCCCAGACGTGTGGCTCGATGTTCTCTGGGATAAGCATCGAGATGGAGGCGCGGTCCCCTCCGATCTGTGAAGCGAGAAAATGGAGCGGATAGAACGTTGTAACGACATGGAGACCTTCCGTTCCATCATCATTGTTCCTCGCGAGGATGAGGATCCCCGCGCCTATCAGGATCACTACTGCGATCCCAACGGCGATCAGCATTATCGCCTGTTTGCTCTTCATATTCGATCCACCTTGTGGGCGCAAGCATGAGAGGGTATTTATATGCTATTGATTATCATTATCAATAAGAGGCATACCGATGGCCCAGGTCCGACAGACGAAGCAGAGAAGCATCATAGAGGAGGAGGTCCGGAAGTTCAAGACCTTCTTCACGGCCGAGGAGGTCCATGAGAAGGTCAGGGAGAGGGACCCGCGCATAGGGACCGCTACGGTCTATCGTTACCTGAAAGACGTGGAAGGCGAGGACAAACCCCATTATTATTACTGCGATAGAAAGAAGATATACTCCTTCAAATCGGACAATCACTGCCATTTCTATTGCACCGTGTGCGGTAAAACATCGCATTTCCATATAGAGAAGATAGATTTTTTAAAGAACAGTATCAAAGGCGGGATCTGCCACTTCCAGATCGATGTCTATGGTGTCTGTGATGATTGCCAGGGAAAGTAAAGGTCCTTTGAGAGGTAGGTCCGGTCATACGTTCTGGTCGGTCTTTTCTGAAGGTCCATGGGATTTCGAGTGCTCGATCGATCGATGTTATGAACTTGAGGTCCGTCGTCTCCTGAGATAGGTCTTTCAAGGCCTTGTCCATTCCAACTCGATGTAGCATGGTCTGGGAACATCCCCTTCCCGAGCCTTCTCGGGAAGCGAGAATATCATCCTCTTCCTGACGGAATGACTGAGCCTTATCGCCCTCGAAAGAGCTTCCCATGTAGGCCTTTCTTCGGGCCTGAGGCAGTGGACGAGCAGTTCCGAATGACCGTTCATGCTCCCTGAGGTATAGACCCTGAAATGGGTCCCGTACTTGAACCCGGTCTTAGGAAGCCAGCCTCTGCCTAGCAGGTCCCGGAAGGTCAGATGTTTGAAATTTGTCTCCGGACCGGTCTCCGGTGGTTCGGTCCCGAAGAGGACGGAAAATTCGTCCACTGACATCAATAGGACCCCGTCAACGTCCGTGCCCATGAACGATGCCGAGCCAACGACAGGCCTGTCCCTTGTCAGGGCCATGGTCAAATGGTCGGCATCCCCTCTCGAGCCAAGGACGCCTTCGACCCCTGGATCGCGCACCTTCGCCCTTCTTGTGGGTCTCAAAGCTTCCATAACCTCATAATGTGTGATATCCCAGTCCCCGTCAACGACCGAGACCACGGTCCTCAGGCCTTCCTTTGCCCTCCTGACGGTCCCTTTGAGCAGCTCGACCATATCGGCAGCGTCCGATTCCCGTCTGACCATGAAGCATGAATCTGGGTCGGACCTGCATGACCTCGTACCCCTCGGGCGGACCAGTAGATGGTCAGTGCCCTCTTCCTTTGCCATCAGGCCCCTATTGCGCAGGTCCCTGAAGACCAGCAGATGCTCAAGGAAGCGTTCCCTGCTGCGGGTGCCGGACCTTATCAGGTCCATCAGTCCCATGGTCCGCCCCTTGGGGGAAGACCAGACATCCATCCTACCCACACCGACAAGATACGCAGCCTCAGTGAACGTTAGGTGGAGCCCATCGGACATCATCTTGCCGAAGCAGCCCTTGTTCATCAGGGTCGATGAGAGGGTAGGGTCCGGTTCAAGGACATGGTCCCCATCTATGTATGCCGTCATCTGTAGCTCAAAGGAGGACATTGGAGATAAAATCGACTGAAACGCCCACGGGAAAGTTTTAGATAATCGGAACCTGCTGGAGAACGGGGTCAGGGTGAATATGCCGGACGATGACGAGGGTATCTCAGACCTCTCGAGGTCCATATCCAGAGGCCTTGTCAAGGCTAAGGAGGAGAGGCTGAAGACACTTGTTCTCCAGAACCCCGTCCCGAAGCATGTGGCCATCATCATGGACGGCAACAGAAGGTTCGCGCAGGACCTGGGCAGGGAATCCATCCAGGGCCACCTGATGGGAAGGGACAAGCTCGAGGATGTACTGGAATGGTGCGTGGACCTGGGAATAAAGGTTCTGACCGTCTATGCGTTCTCCACCGAGAACTTCAAAAGGTCCAAGGAGGAAGTGGATACGCTCATGACCCTCTTCGAGGAGAACTTCCTCAAGATAGCCAACGATGAGAGGGTCCACAGGAACCGCATCAGGGTCTCGGTCCTAGGTCAGAAGGAGCTCCTTCCTGACAGGGTGAGGGAGTCCATCAGGAAGGCCGAAGAGACCTCAAGCCATTATACGGATTACTACTTCAATCTCGCGGTCGCCTACGGAGGGAGGGAGGAGCTCGTGAGCGCAATAATATCCATCGTTCACGATGTTGAGGGCGGTAGGGTGAAGCGGGAGGACATCAACGAGGTGTTCACGGGCGACATCGTCGCCGTCGTCGGATTGAAGAGCGCCCATACGGGGGACACGCTCTGCGACGCGAAGCA
>JALOTP010000088.1 GCA_025457865.1 Thermoplasmatota archaeon
GGAACCGACTTCGCTCAACCTGCCTTCTCTGAGTACACCGATCCCTATGAGTGTTATAACGGCCATAAGGACCGAGTCCGAGAAGAAAGTGGGACCCTGGCCCAACAGGATCTTATCGAACCAAAGCCCATCATGGACCGGTAGAAGGGCGATCCCGATGAAGGGGACCAGGATCAGCATGGCGGACCCGATGGTGATCAAGAATCGTCTCTTCCTGTTCCACCGGTAACACAATATGAACAAGAGGGATATCATAGCATAGAGTATCCCCAAGAAAGAATACTCCTTCAGGATGCCGTTAATAAACCTTAGCAGGCCTAATTCGATAATCTCACTGTGTGCAGTGAGTTGGACAAAGGCATCCCCCAACCCTCCAAAGATGATAAGATAAATCAAATAAAGGAGGCCTGGGACCGATAGAGACAACCAGTTCAACGGTTTTCTCCAGTCTTTCATTAGAATTATGGATGCGGGTAAAAGGGGAAGGAAGTTCAATCTGAAAAGGACACTAGCCCCGATGAGGAGGTATCCCAAGGGTTTCCTCCGCTCTACCCCCGAGCTCACCAAGGCCACCCCTAAGGAAGCGAAGAAAATGGAATCGATGGAGTGCCAGACCATATTTGCGAAGGTATGGGCACATAGAAAGAAACAAATGGACGAGATAAGGACCCTCTCCGATGTCCTGTTGAGGACACCGAACTTCTTCCCTATGAGCACCGTCCATGACCAGGATACCGTTGCCAGCTGGAACCAGAAGATGAATCGGGACAGCAGGATCAGATGGGACCCCCCGATCATGATAAGTGGAGCATAGAGGATATGTGACCCGGCCGGACGGATTATGATCAGATCTCTGTGTGCGATCTCGCCATCAGCGATCCTCCTGCTACCGGCAAGGACGAAACCGTCGTCTGTCGGATTAAACCCATAGGGTGAAATCATTAATTGACATGCCAGCGATATGAACAGGATGAAGATGAACAGGATGAAGATCAGTGGGACCAGGAAACCTTTGTTCCTTTCTATCCAGGAAAAAAGGACCTCATTCCTCACCATGGTCGAACCAATGGACCAATTGGTATTTATTAGTTGTTGAAAATAACCATTATTATTCTTTTAAATAATATTATTATTAATATGTTTTTTATATTACGTTAACCAGACCTTTTTTCCTCATTCGCCCCTTTATCCAGCGTAGCTTATGTACAAAAGACCAAATGGTATAAGTCGCCTCTCGTTCTGAAAATATCAAGTTGACTAAAACAGTCTATTCCGCTTCAACCTCGCATCCATGATGGTCAACCCATGGGAATGGTTGATGGTATGGATGCCCAGATAGCTCACACCCAAATCCGGTCTGATGTCATGTACTACCGTCTCTGAATAGCTGAACCTATCCAGGGTTTCGATCTTGGATATCTTCATCCCGTAGGCGAAACCCCCCCTAAAATACTGGGTAGGCCTGTATAGGACTTTTCCATCAGGATAGATGCATCCTGCAGGTCTTGCATGGTCCGGATCGGAAACGACAGGATTCGCAGGATGGGGTTTCCATTCTCCATCGACGGGGTCTGTTGTATGGAAGATATACAATCGCTCGGAATCCGCCCTTATCTGATCGTCCCTTTTTGCTGTGAAAAGCCAATATCGGCCATCTTTGAACAATATCGTGCTATCCGCACATCTCAATCCCGGGAAAATATCCTTCTCAAAGGTCCACTTATCCGGAAACGATGTGCATCTATAGAGCCTAATGCTCCCCGCTCTCTTCGTCTCAGGGACCATGTAAAGGTCACCCTTGAACTCGAATATGAACGGATATGATAGATGGAACGGTTCCTCCAGGACCTTTTTAGGACCGGTTACTCGACCATCCGCTTCCATTCTCAAATGCGAGATATGTCCCTTTTTTTCTCGTATCATCATCTCCTCGATGAACAGATCGTATGCATCGTCTTGGTAGAAAATGAACGGATCGGCCCATATCCTATCCTTTTTCGGAAGTAACAGTTCGAAACCTCTGGGATCGAGGTTCGGTAACCTTCTGTCCGGGTCCAGATCATATAGTAGTGCCCATTGTTTGATGTAGAGCAACCTCTCGATCCGGTCCGATAACCTTGCATTCACTTAATAACGCTCCGTTCGTTTAACAGAGGACCATCAAGCCTCCCAATCAATGTTGCTGACTATTTCAATATTCTCATATGACTTTTGCCTTTAAACACGGATTGGGCCATAATCAGCTAAGATACTGAACATAAGGCTGACCGGAGATGCAATCGCCACATTCCTATATGCCGGTTGGTCCGACTAAACGAGTGTCATTTCCTTCCCATTGGACCATTCCGTATTCGTTACTCTGTCCAAAGAATTCCTAATTGTGTGCTTCGACCCTGCACATTATATTTATTAAATATTATATGACTTAATCATATCAATTGAGATGCATGGGTAAGCTAAAGGTTATATGTATGTATACACTTCGTCATTTGATGAATATCAGGGTCAAAGAGGGTAACGCGGATATTTATGCGGTTATGGCCCTATCCACTCTGTTCCTACTGCTCGTCCTTTTACTTCCCGACCTCTCCTTTCTGAGATTGCTCATAGGAATCCCGTTCCTCATCTTTTTCCCGGGGTATCTGTTGACCTCCTTTCTTTACCCATGGAAGAACGAGGATAACATAACTGAGGATGGAATTTCGGGACAGGATGGGGAAGAAAAAAATAAACCAGAAAAGAGGAAACCCTTTCAGACCAACAAGAGCAAAGAGATGGTCGTAGAGATAGATACCAAGAAGGCCAGGAAGATAGATGGACCGACAAGGCTCGCACTCTCATTTGCATTCTCCCTGGCAATAACCCCGCTCGTTGCTTTCTTCATGAACGAGATGTACAAGGTGGACCCCTCAATCTTTGGGATCAGGCTCCTACCGATGTTGATTACCGAGTACGCCGTAATAATGGTCCTAGGAGGACTATCGTTATTGAGAAGATGGAAGGTTAGACCGTCTGAAAGGTTCGCCGTTGGTTTGAAGATTGGACCTTTGACGGATGGGTCCCTGCCAGACCTAATGATCACCTCGGTCCTTATCATTGCCATTATTATTGCAGCAGGGGTCGGGGTCTATCTCTACACCTCCTACCACGAGAATGAGAAGTACACGGAGTTCTACATCCTCGGTCCTGACAGGAAGATCGCTGACTACCCAGACCTATTCAATATTAACGAGGACAAGTCCCTTTTCATAGGTATCAACAACCATGAGTTCGATAAGATAGCTTATACCATCTCCATCCACCTGAACGACATAGATACGGTCCAACAAATATTGGATTTCGAAAACATGACCATCACCCCAGAAAGGAGATACAATTATAACGTAACGCTATCCCATAAAGGTGAATTCTTCCAGGGAATGAAGTTCAACATAGACAGACCAGGAGACTGGGAGATGAGGTTCGACCTTCTGATGGGCCACAAAGTCCATAGGAGTCTGAAGCTGAACATCAAAGTTTTCGAGGAAGGTGATATCCTAAGGTTTGACAACGGTACCAGGACAATTTATCTGACCGGACCTGATGGAATACCATCGAACTTCGACCTCGGCCTGACCGCATCGGACCCTTTCCAGTTCGAGATCACCTTTATCAACCTCAACCAGACGAACGCGGCATTGAACATCAGTGCCTATCTGGATGGCCCGAACAGGTGGGAGAACATCCAGCCTCCCGGGAACCTCACCTACATAGAGAACGGAAAGGGCGCGTTCACCAGGCTCGAGGTGGGCTCGAGGAACATTGGCAGAACCCCCTTTAATCTGTTGCTACCCCCGGGGGATTGGTCATTGTACATCAATGTACAGGGAGAAGGAAGGATCATTCAATATATTAAAACAATTCAAGTGGTATAATCACCATTTACTTTAATATATTATAAAAATATTAAAAATAGTAACTTATAAATAAACCCTTACTTATCGATACGGGATATTATATGAATGTTGATAATACATACAAAATTGTCTCATCGATAGCCATCATAGTCATGATGATTGTTCAATCGACCCTTATCATATCCACAACGATAGGGTCGCTCGAAAAAAGGACCAATGAGGTGGGCTTGGAGGGGATAGAAGAAAGATATGATGAAACGATGGATGTTGGTGCCTTCGACAGTAGGAACGACCTATTGTTCATCCATCATTCGGTTGGATACAACTGGCTCAGAGATGGGTTAAATTCTGCCCTGGTGAAAAAAACGTATATCGATGAAAGGAATGATATCTACTATGGCTCGACCGTTTCCAACGATTCCGGAAGACCAGCTTCTTTGGGATCAACGGCCGGGGATTATACTGACATGAACCATTGGGTCCTATGGTTCAATGATTATCTGAGGTCCCTTAGGACCCACGGATGTGCCAACGGGAACAATACAATCATTATGTTCAAGAGCTGCTATCCCAACAGCAACATCGTCTCTAATGGCACAGAGCCAGGTGATCCATTCAGTTCCACGAAGACTATTGCTAACTACAAGGCCCTTTATCGCCATTATAACGGTACAGGCAAGACCTACACCAAGAACGGTTATACCTACGAACCTCTCGAGACTATCTTCGAGGACAATCCGGACATCCTATTCATTGCTGTAACAGCGCCTCCAAGACATTATGGGTCCTGGGCAGGAACAGATGCAGAGGCACAAAGGGCTAGAGAATTCAACAACTGGTTGAAGAACGATTGGTTTAAGAGCTATAATGAGAGGAACCCAGACCTGGATAACGTAGCTGTTTATGACCTATTCGACCTGCTAGCCTATCCAGCCAACCATTCCAGTAATCCGAACAGACTGAAAAAAGAATACGGTGGGGCGACCGGCGATTCCCACCCGAACACCGCCGCCAACGAGAATGCGACAAAGGATTTCGCCGGAGATAATGATAATTTCATAGATCTGGCATGGGAAAGGTTCAACACGACCAATTACAGCCCCATATGGCCATGCTTCAGACAGGACAATGCCCATAGAGGGAAGGGAGCGTTCGAGGTAAACTATTCCAAAGGATACCCGAAATGGAACTTCTCGACCGGGGGAGATGTCGAGAGCTCTCCTTCCATATCGACCGATGGAAGGATCATATTCGGGTCCAACGATAACAGGGTCCGCTCCCTCCATTATAACGGTTCCAAGGAATGGGAGTTCCAAACGGAAGGTGACGTCAGGTCCTCCCCAGCTCTGGACTCTAACGGGAACATCTACTTCGGCTCCGATGACAATAAACTCTACGCCCTCAACCCCAACGGGACCCAGCGCTGGAACTTCTCAACTAAGGACGATATCAGGTCCTCCCCAGCTCTGGACTCCAACGGGAACATCTACTTCGGCTCCGATGACGACAAACTCTACGCCCTCAACCCCAACGGGACCCAGCGCTGGAACTTCTCAACTAAGGGCGATATCAGGTCCTCCCCAGCTCTGGACTCTAACGGGAACATCTACTTCGGCTCCGATGACGATAAACTCTACGCCCTCAAATTCAACGGGACCCAGCGCTGGAACTTCTCAACTGGGGGCGATATCCGGTCCTCACCCGCCCTGGACACCGATGGGAACATCTATATCGGCTCCGACGATTCCAAACTCTATAGCATCCTTCCGAACGGTTCTGTTATATGGTCCTTTAAAACAGGGGGGAAAATCCAGTCATCGCCGGCACTCGATACCGGTTCGAAAGTGATCTTCGGCTCGATGGACGGGAAGGTCTATGCAATAGAACCGAATGGAACCAAACGTTGGGAGGTTTCCATATCCGGGACCATCACATCGTCCCCGGCAATAGGGGTCGGTGGATCTGTTTTCATTGGTTCGTCGGATAAGAGGCTTTACTGTTTAGGGACGGTGAAACCTTCTCCTCCCCGAAACCTTACCCTTTCTTCTGAAAGGAACAATGTGACGCTCTCATGGACCTGTCCCTTCGAAACAGGTGGAGCCCCACTTAATGGTTATAAGGTCCTTAGGAGGATTTTAAATGGTAGCACGGTACTTCTATCAACACTGGCTCAGAATAGAACGACCTATACAGATAGGTCGACCAAGAGAGGGGAAACATACCTCTACTGGGTCACGGTCAACAATACCTTCGAAGGTTCAGACCCGAGCAACGAAGTGCTCTTTGATCGGACTCTCCCGACCATCATCAGCGACCTGTCAGATGTCATCGCCACCACCGGGGACCAGTTCCATTTCGGCGCCAACCTGACGGACGATGTCAAGATAGGGGTCACTACCGTGGAATACTGGTTCGGGATAGGCGTTCACACCAACACGACCATGACAGGTAAAAACGGGTCCTATGAACATTCGATCCTCATCCCCGCCATGTCGGTAGCGACCCTTCACTATATCCTCCATACTAGTGATTCAAGGGGGAACTGGGCAGAGACCTCTCTTAAGAACATGACCGTCCTCGACAACGATGCTCCCGTCATCTCAGACGATTCCTCGAAGACCACCGGTATATACGGGAAGTCCTATTCTTTCGTGATAACGGTAACTGACAATATTGGGACGATTAACGTTTCCGTAGAGCACTGGTTCGGAGCAGGGAACCATACCAACTCTTCGCTAGTCCTTTCAAACGGCACCTTTGGTCTCACTATCTCCATCCCGAATGGTTCCTTCTATGCAATGTACTATATCCTCCATGCCATCGATGGTTCCAGCAACCGAGCGAATAGCTCTCAAAGGGAGATCCCTGTCTGGGACAAAGACTGTCCCATCTTCGGAACGGAGAGCACACCGAAAATTGGAACGACGGGTGACCTATTCGTTTTCAACATATCTGTCTCGGACAACATCGCGGTATCGAATGTGTATGTTGATTATTGGTATGGTTCGGGAACACATACCAATGTTAGCATGACAGGATCTGGACCATACACCTATCAGATCACGATACCCTCAAGTTCAATAGACACGCTTCACTACATCCTCCATGCTGTCGACTCATCCGGTAACTGGGTATATACCTCTCAAAAGGATGTGACCATAACCGATAATGACAGACCTACGTTGGGAACCGATAATACTCCAAGCTCAGGTACGACAGGAGATCCGTTCTCGTTCAGCATTTCAGTCTCTGACAACTTAGGAGTGTCATCGGTCTATGTCGAGTACTGGTTCGGAACTGGAACCCATACTAATGTGACCATGAGCGGAACTGGACCTT
>JALOTP010000089.1 GCA_025457865.1 Thermoplasmatota archaeon
GGCAGGTCCCTTTGGAGGGGCCCCCGGTGCCTGCGGTGCTGTTTGGGTTCCATCCGGTGTCATCTCTCATCACCTATGTTTTTCTCCATCCTTTTTTTTATATATTCTGGATCTTCTTGATCTTCTCCATCAACCTCTGGACCTCTTGAGGAGAATATATCCTATCCTGGTTCTGCAGGAGCTCAATGAGGTCCGGGTCCTTCACGCTTGAGATTATGGTCCTCTCGTTCAGGGAGGAGAACTCCTCCGGTGAAAGACCCCTGATCAGGCGAACCTTCTCTCTCATCGCCAGCCTCAGTTTGGTCGTTTGGAGCTTGTTGTCGACGGGAACTCCCTTCCTGGGCACCAATTCGCTTATGTCGAAGTTGTGAACCCAGCTCTCCTTGTCCCTCACCATGAGGGTGGAGAAGATAAGGAGGAATCCCAGTGAGATTATTATCGGGTATGCATAGTAGGGGCTAGATGTGAGGAAACCTGTTACCTCGAAGGTCTTGTAGATCGGAACGAGCATATGCTTATCGGTCAGGTGTCTGGACTCATCGATGAGGACCAGATTCGTCTCTCCTTCCTTGGCCGGGCAGAGATGGTGGACCAGGTCCAGCAGGAACTGCCTGTTGTCGTAGTCCAGCTTTGGTTTGCCGACCATGCTCTGTGAGAGCCACGGGAATCCGTCCACCTCGGCCTGTGACCAGTAATCGTCCGTGTTGTCGGCCAGGTTGTTCGCATCCTGCTGGTCTTCGTCGCTGACCTGTCCGACCTCACGAAGTATCTCCCTGTCCTCGTCAATGAGGCCATCACCATCATCATCCTCGTTGTTCCCCTGAGGGTCGTCAGGGAGGTTCACATCGTAGGATATATGGTTGAGATCGTAGAGGTCCTTCATGAAAATGGAGGGATCGGAAATGAAGACGATGGACCCGAGCTCCGTTATGACCTTGTCGGAGTCCTGGTTCCTGTTACCCACCTTGTACTTCTGGGGGGAGCCATCTGCCTCCTTGAAGGTCTCCTTGGACTCTCCGGAGACAACGTCCACTGCACCAGTACCGTCATCGGCCACGGGAAGTTCGACACATATCTGTATCTCGTTCCCTATGGAGGATATCTCGTCTGCGTTCTTGCCCTTCAAGTTGCCGCTGGGGATGGATAGGATACGATTGTTGTCCATGTCTATGAAGGATTTCGAGGTCCCGGTAGCCCAGACCCAGGGATTGACCGATGATGAAAGACCGGTGGGTTTGTAGGTTATGACCTCGTATGTCATAAGGTCCTCGTCCACTATCTGGTCCCCGTCGTTATCTATGCCGTCGAGCCTTTCAAGGTCCACATTCTTGTGACCGTACCAGAGGACGTTCGAATCTCCGTTGGGACCCATGAATACCACATCATCATCTATCGGGTCCTCGTCAATCCCCTCGTTCTCCTCATCGACGATACCATCATTATCGTCGTCCCAGAGGTCCTTCTTGAGCTTGCTGTTGTCCCTGTCGTCATCGTAGTTCTTCGAGCTTCCAGTATTGTCATCCTCGTCTATCTTTCCGTCGGCATCCTGGTCATCGTCCCAGACGCCGTCATTGAAGGGATTGTTCGGTGTCCAGATGTTGTTGTTGACCCCATCGAGATCGTATACGTCCGAACCCAGCCGGCTCGTCACAAGGGTGTAGTTCACATCCTTGTCGAACCTTTCATCGAAGAGCTGACCACCGAAGTAGGTGACGCCATAGTACTGGGCCAGGGAGTTGGCGTTACCGAAATCATCTGCGACTATGACATGGCCACCCCTGGTGAGATAGCTGTTCAGGGCCTCTATCTCCTCCTGGGTATAAGCTTTCTCTATACCAACGGCGATGTAGAGGCTATTGGATGGGTCGATGAGCTTTCCGAGGAGGATGACAGGGCTCGAAACGATGGACTTCGTTTCGTAGTCATATACCCCGTCATTGTCCTTGACGCTGTTCCTGAAATAGACCGAGCTCCTGACGTGGCTGTTGTACCTCTCCAGGTCCTCCATGAACGGACGGATATCATAGCTCCCATCGCTGTATGCGGAGAACTTGGGGTCCACATCGACAATTCCTATGCCCTGACCTATGAAGGACAGGATGGGGACCAGTACGAATATGATCCCGAGCATTATCGCCGTGCCGTAGGCCAGGGCCTCGTTCCACTTCATCTTATCTATGCCCCCTTTCTGCTAGCATCAACTATCTCGGTGTCGGTGTACTCTTCCTCGGCCATCTCCATCTGTCTGAGGGCGGCCTCCTCATCCAGCATGACGGTGTCAAGGGATTTCAAGACCGAGTTCAGACTGCCGAGCGCCTTTTCCTTATGTGCCTCACCTATCAGGTGCTTGGAGTACCTGGCCTCTTCAAGGATGTCCAGGAAGGAATCCAGGTTCTTTTCGTCAACTGGCAGGGCCACTCTGACGGCGTCCTCGAACTCTCTGAACGTATCCGCATCGCGCCTGAGGAAACCGTACTTCCTTAAGTGGGCCCCCATCTTCTGGTAGGCCTTGAATATGACGTAGGAATAGGGGTTGCCCGCTTCCAGCTGGTCGGCCGCCTTCTTGATGATCTTCTTCAGGGCCTTGAGCCTTCTCTTCTTCTCTATGTACTTGTAGAAGAAGTAAAGGCCTATAGCCACAAGTATGAGGACTATGAGGATCACCAGGAATATCAGAAGCCACGGTGGAGGGGGAGGGGAGGGTTGGGGTACGTTGTGATAGGTCGCAAGGATGGTCTTGGAACTGAACCTGTAATCCTGCTTCCCTATGAACTTGATATCTATGGTCATGTTCTGTTCCCTGGCATCCTTTTCCACCGACTGGATCTTGAACTGGTTGCCGGTCGCTGTGTCCTTGAAGATCGAAGTGAAGTTGAAGTGGACCCTGCCCCTGATATCTGTTATGAGCTTGGTAGTATTGGAATAGACGCCCATGGTGATATTGAGCCATACCTCACCGTAAGTAACAGGTTCGGGCTCCCTGCTGGTCGCACCTACCGTCCCCTCGACCACCTGGAACGTGAAGAACCATTGGTCTATCCTATCATCGAGCAGATCGATCCTTCTGTCCGAATCAATGTCCAGTGGTCCGATAGCGACCTCCTTGATCCTGGTGGATGACCAGATCTGAGCCCTAGTGATGTTCCTAGCAGATTGGTAGAAAGTAACCCCTTCTGAACCCGGGGCCGGGGTGAACTCAACCAAGAGCTCGACCGTTCCGACCCTGAGGTTGGCAGGCACGGTACCTTTTATGTCGAAGAACCCGTTGAACTCGGGTATGGTCGGGTCGTTCTTCGTGCTGTCAGATCCCAGATAGATGAGCTCATCGCCCTGTTTTATGTAAGCGTTGATGGTCTGAGCAGCGACGCCCCTGCTTGTCTGGGGTTTGCCCTGGAACGATTCTAGCAGCTTTCCGGTGAGCCTCACCTGCTCTCCCCTTATTATGATGTTGGGGACCTTGTCAAGTGCAAGGACAGTCTCTGATGTGATCGTGAGCTTCGTTGGAGTCGAGACCTTTGGCATGAAAGCGTCGTTAGGCAGGTACCTGATCCCACCGAGCTCAGGCGGGAACTGGACCGAGCCGTCGAACTTGGCCACTATCCAGACGGACCCAACGCTCATGCTCTCTTCGAGGACATAATCGGTGAAGGTCAACCTTCCTGCGGAATTGGTGGTTGCGGTCCCTATCTGTTTGCCCAGACCGCCAGGCCTGAACAGGGAGTTGTAATTTCCATCGTAGGAGGTCAGCCTGTAGATCTGGACGGTCTTGTCCCCTATTCCCGCCTCTTGGTCGTCCTTGAGGTTCCCTGAGACCTGAACGGCCTTCCCCTTGATTCCCGTCGTGGTATTGATGTCCAATGTAGTATAGGATACGATGGAGAACGGCATCCCGTCCACATCAACATATGTTGAGCTGTCGAAGTAATCTATGTTGATATCCGAATCGAAAGCGGCCCTGATAGGTACGGGTCCTAGGACAGCAGTTGGCTGTATGGATATATCGAAGGAGAAAAGGCCGCCGTCCTTGGTCTCGGTCGTGAACACCTGTCTGTTGGTCTTACCGAAGTTCCAGGTAAAGGAGATCTCCTTCCCGTCAACACCCTTCGTATAACCGCCCGAGGACTGGGTCCTGTCCACCAGCTTGCCCCTGACCCTGGCGACGTTCCAATCAAAGACCTTGCCGGTGGCATCCTTGAAGGGCTTCCTGGTGATGAAGCTGTTCAGGCCCTCGGCCTCATCGTCCCCGTTCTGCTTGTTCTGGTCGAGCCATAGAGATAGCGTTGTGCCGGCCCTGATCTTGACCACGGTGCTAGAACCCTCGCCGTTGTTGGCCCATGAGTAGTACATGAGCGGATTACTGGTCCGAAGCAGGTCCCAATCTGTTTTTATCGTGATGGTCACAGGTCCGAGAGGATGCTCGGGAGGTATATCGTATGGTATGGAGAAGCTCCCGTTATCATCGGATATGGGGACGGTATTGAGGGGTTGGTAAACACCCACCTGCTGGGGTTCTCCCCACCAGGCCTTGTACGTATATTCTATTGAATAGTCAGTACCGGCTATCTTGAGCCTTGGTCCCTCTATGATCTTGTCGTTCTCCCATTTGTACCTGTCAACAATGGTCCCGTTGATGAATACGGTCGTTCCCCTGTAAGCCCACTGGAATCCGGATTCAGACTCCTCGAAGAGGATGATCGTAGGCCTGCGGACATTGATGGTGACCGATGCATTGCTCGGGTAGAAGAACATGTTCCTGGAAGCATCGTATCCAGGGCTGAACTCCACGGTGACCTTATGAGGGCCTGCCTCTATCTTCTCGTCTATCCTGAGGGAGACCTCGAATTCCGAATGGAACCCGGAAAGGGACTGTTTGGTCTTGACGTCCGTCTTGGGCTGTCCGTCGAAGAAGACCCTGACGACCTTCTCTCCCATATAGGTCTCTTCCCAGGAGGTGTCCCTTATGGTTCCCTTTATCGTATAGGTCCCGCCTATATCTATGAGGTCCGGCCCCTTGACCTCGGTCGTGAGCTTGGTCTTGTGCCAGATCTCAACATAGAGCCTCTTCTCGCATCCCCTGCGGGCTATGAAGGCGTCAGTGTCCTCGTCAATATCCCCATCGCCATCATCATCTTGACCGTTCAGCTTCTCCTCATCGACGCCCTCGGACGTTCCCTCGATCCTTATAGCGGGCCGCCCATCGTCCCTGACACCATCGCCATCGTCATCAAGGCCGTTGTTGTAAAGAGCGGGTGGTTCGGGAGTTCCAACTGCCGGGATGCCAGGCCTTCCATCGTCAACGACACCATCAAGGTCATCATCTATGCTGTTGGACTGCATCTGGGCGGCGTCGCCATCATCATCGAACCCCTTTTTCGTCGGAGCTATTGCGTCATATATCTCCTGGGTCAAATTATAGAACCTAGCTCCATCAACGGTCCAGACCCCAAAATATGTAATTACCAGCTCCACAGGATTGGATTCGATACTAGTGATGTTTGCATTCAGATAATATGTGAACGTGTCATTGTGCAGCGGCCCGTATATTGCGGTCGGAACGCTCCATCTGCCTGCTGTGAGATTTAGTTCCTCGCTCTGCCACTCGGTCTCGACGCTGATGTCCTGCATCCATTCGGTCCCGTCAGCCCAAAGGATCTTGACCCATTCCTTAATTATGGGTTCATCACCGGAGTTCCTCTCGCCGTCTGAGTTATTATCCTCGAGCAGGAGACCCTCTAGCTCCAAGCGGTCACCGAAGGTGACGCTCTTGGAAGCTTTTTGGATATAGAGCAGGGTAGAAGTGTTGACCGCCCCCCTGGTCGGAGCGGGGTCCTTAGGGTCGAAAGGCCAAGGGACCGACGGCCCCTCCGTTACCCTGAACTCCGGTTCTTCGTAAGGGAAATATGTCTGTTCAGGTGAAGGCGCAACCTCGTTCCCGAAGAAATCCTCGGTTACAGGGTCGTTTTGGACCGGGGAGACCGCGCCAAGGTCCTTCACTTGGGCAGTGGATGGTCCGGCAATGCCTGAAGATGGAGCGACCAACGTGAAGAAAGCGGTGGACACTACCATCATCATTACTATCGTTATGAGGCTTGTTCTCATCTCATTCCTCCGGTGGTTCCAGCATCCGAGAGATAGCTGAGACAAATGGGTCCCACAAGGAGATGGGCGGGAATGAAGCCCCTAACAACCGCGGCATATTTTAA